>NZ_JBFUJB010000018.1:0-90117 GCF_056401575.1 Rhodococcus sp. P4_E4
ACCGCAACCCCCACACCATCCCAACCACCCACCACCAACCCACGCTCGGGCGCACCCAGAATCTCCGTATCACCCACTGGGGCAGTTGGATCCGATACGACGGACCGCAGTAGGCGGACGAAGCGCTCCCCGAATTCGGTGACTGTGGTGCGCTCGAAGATATCGGAGGCGTAGGTGAAGGCGGCGTCGAAACCCACCGGGATTCCGTCCTTGCCACGCTTTTCGGAGAGCGACAATTGCAAGTCGAATTTGGCGACACCGATGTCGACTGAAACAACATCGACACCGAGTCCTGGTAGTTCGAGGTGAGGATCTGCGGTGTTCTGAAATTCCAACAGAACCTGGAAGAGCGGTGAATGAGATGGTGAACGCTCCGGAGCAACTGCATCGACGACTCGCTCGAACGGCACCTCGGTTTGCCCGAACGCTGCCAGATCAACTTCGCGAGTTCGTGAAAGGATTTCCTCGAAAGTCGCGGCGGTATCAACGGCGGTTCGCAGGACGACCGTGTTGACGAACATCCCGACCAGATCGTCGAGGACTTGCTCGGCGCGCCCTCCTACCGGAGTGCCGATCGCTATGTCCGGCGAGGCGCTCAGCCGTGCCAACAGAACGGCCAGCACTGCGTGCATCACCATGAACGGTGTCGCGTTGTGATTCCGAGCGAGTTCGAGGAGGTCACTGTGCACGTCTGCGGGCACCGAGAATCGGACCGATTCACCGCGCATGGATCGTTCCGCCGGCCTCGGTCGATCCAGCGGAAGGTCGATCACGTCAGGTAGACCGGACAGGGTGGACGTCCAGTAGTCCAACTGCTTCGCCTGGAGCGTGTCCGGATCGGCGTCACTGCCGAGCAGTTCGATCTGCCATTGGCTGTAGTCGGCGTACTGCACAGGCAAAGGCGGCCAGTCCGGTGCCCGACCGGCAGCCCGCGCCGCGTAGGCGCGGGTCAGGTCGCGGGCCAGCGGCTCGAGTGATGCTCCATCCGCCGAAATATGGTGAACCACCAACGCGAGGACGTGAACGTCCCGAGTGATTCGAAAAAGGGAGCCGCGCACGGGCACGTTCGCGCTCACGTCGAACCCCTCGCGAGCGAGATCGGCGACGCGCCTGTCCAAGGCTTCCTCGTCAACGGATACTTCCCACGCCATCTCCGACGTCACACGTTCCGAAGGAACCACGACCTGATGTGGACCGTCGACCGACGCCGGGTAGACGGTGCGAAGCGATTCATGTCGATCGACAACATCTCCCATCGCGAGTTTCAGCGCAGCCACATCCAACGCCCCTGACAGTCGGACCACCATCGGGATGTTGTAGGCCGGGGACGACGTGTCGAACTGATTGACAAACCACAGGCGTTGTTGCGCCAGAGACACCGGAATCTTGTCCCTGTACGAATGTGCCTGCAGGATTGGACGCTTCGAACGCGAGGGATCAACGCCGGAGGACTTCGCGTCACGCACGTGGAGAGCCAGTGATTCGATCGTCGGTGCTTCGAACAAAGTCCGCACCCCGAAATCGATTGCTTCAGCGGCATTGACTCGTGCGATCAGCTTTGTGGCGATCAGTGAGTTCCCACCCAGCTCGAAGAAGTCGTCACCCGCACCCACCGCCTCAGCACCTAGAACGTCGGCAAAAATCTCGGCCAGCAGTAGTTCTTCGGCGCCCTCGGGCGGGCGAAAGTTGTCCGACCGAGCATCGAACCGAGGTGCCGGTAAGGCAGCGCGATCGACCTTTCCCGATGGAGTTACCGGCAACTCGTCGAGAAGAACAAAGGCCGCAGGAACCATGTACGACGGCACACGGCTCGCGGCGTACTGCGTCAGATCGGCCGTCGAGAGCGCACTTCCGCCGGCAGGCACGACGTACGTGGTAATCATCGTTGTACCGGAGGGAGCCGCACGCGCCACGGTAACTGCATTCTCGACCTGCGGACACGACTGCACGACGCTGTCGATTTCCCCGAGCTCGATACGGAATCCGCGAACTTTCACCTGGAAATCGCTGCGGCCGACGTACTCGAGTGCACGGCCACGGCGCCGCCGCACCAAGTCCCCCGTTCGATACATCCGCCGGCCCGGGAGACCGAACGGGTCGGCCACGAATCGTCCTGCGGTCAACGCATACTTCCGGTGATATCCGCGTGCGAGCGCGTCTCCCGAGATGTACAGCTCGCCCACAACACCGTCGGGGACGGGGTGCAATCGCTGATCGAGCACGATCTCCTCGAAACCGCGGAGCGGACCGCCCACTGTGATGTTCTCCGACGACACCATCGGCTCGCCGATGTTCGACATGACGGTGGTCTCGGTCGGCCCGTAGGCATTGCACAGCCGTCGGCCGGGAGCCCACCGCTGCACAAGATCCGGCGGACAGGCCTCACCACCGACCACCACGTCGCCGAAGTCCGAAAGGCCCTCGGGCGAAACTGTTCCGAGCGCCGCAGTAGTGACAAAACCATGCGTGACACGCTGGGATTCGAGGAAGCGAGACAGCTCGTCACCGCCGTAGATCGTGCTCGGTACAATCACCATGGTCGCTCCGGCCCCGAAAGCCAGCAGGTATTCGAAAATCGAGGCGTCGAAACTCGGGGTCGAGAAGTGCAATGTTCGCGCATCCTGGGTCGCACCGAACCGCGAACGCTGTTCGGCAGCAAGCGCTTCCAGTCCACGATGCGATACCGTCACCCCCTTGGGGAGTCCGGTGGAACCCGAAGTGTAGATCACGTATGCGGGATTGTCGGGCCGGATCGGGTGCACCCGATGGACGTCGGAGATGGAGCGCACGGACAGCCGTGCAAGTCGGCCACGGAACTCAGCGTCGTCGATTGCTATCCAGGAAATCGAGTCCGGCAAACGATGAAGTTCGGAAACGACCGTGAGCCCCAGTACGGCGCCGGAATCGTTCAGCATGAAGCGAACACGTTCACCCGGATAGGTCGGATCCACCGGCACGAATGCCGCGCCGGCTTTGGTCACCGCCAACATCGCGACAACCGATTCGATCGAACGCGTCAAACCCAGCGCCACACTGTTTTCCGGACCGATGCCGCGGTCGATCAAGACTCGGGCCAACTTCGACGAACGATCGTCGAGTTCTCGATACGTCAACTCGCCATCGAGATACGACAGGGCCACGCCGTCGGAGTGTGTGCGCGCCGCACCGTCGAACAGTTCGGCCAGGGTGCGGTGCGAAGCGCGAGGGTCACTGCGGACAGGCTGCATCGCGGATCGCTCGTCGTCGGACAAGATGTCGATGTCGCCGACCATCATTGCCGGATCTGTGGTGACGGATTCCAGGACGCGCGCGAACCGCAAACCGAGGCCACGTGCCGTCTCGGCGTCGAACAGGTCGGTGGCAAACGCGAGCGTCACCGTGATTCCGGACGGCGTACCCACCTCGTCGAACAGTTCGACTGCAGACACTCCGAGATCGAAGCGGCCGAGGTCGGGAGGGTGCTCGTCAGCGCTGGCGACGGACTCGAACGTCACCTGTATCACCGGCGCATACGCAGGTACATCCTCCACCTCGAGCGACTGCGCCACCTGCTCGAGCCGTATCCCACTGTGCGGCAGCGCATTACTTCGGACCTCGACGACACTGCCCACGAGCGCCGTGAACGGCGTCTCCAGATCGATGCGACTCCGGATGGCAACGATGTTCGTGTCGGATCCCGTCGGCGTACCGATTACCACGTCCGAAGCCCCGGACAATCGGCTCACCACTAGCGCGAAGCCCGTATGTAGGACCGCGCGTGTGTCCGTCCCGAGATCACTTGCCATTTCTGTAATCCGCGCGTGGGTGTCTGCGGCGATCACGACCTCAACCTGTGCACTGTCCAGCGATTGCGTTGCAGGCCTTGGTCGATCGAAGGGAAGTTGCAAAAGTTCGGGCGCCCCGGTGAGCTCATGTCTCCAATACTCGAGGTGCCGCACTTCGCGTTGTCGTCGCTCGCCCTCCCGGGCCGTCGGGCCGTGAATGTCTGCGAGCTCGGCACCGGAATCAGACGCGATCAACTCTTCCAGCAAGCCGACAAAATTCCGGTGGTGCTCGCGTAAACCCGCCTCCTCGTATCGGATCGGGTTTGCCCGGAAGTCGACACGCAGCCTGTCGCCGCTCGGATACACGTTGACCAGAAGGTCTTCCACCGGCCCGGAGGTGACGATGTGATACTCCCCAACCACCTCGCCCAACTGCACCTCCTGGCGAAACAGCATGACGTTGACCATGGGCCCGGCATATGAGTCTTCGCCTTCCAGACCGCTCGTCACGCCTGCGTCCCGACGGATGTCGTCGAGGCTGCAGCGCTGGTGCCGCAATGCACCCATGAGCTCATGCTGGACCTGGGCGAAGAGTTCACCGACGGTGTCGACGGCGGCGACACTGATGAGCAGCGGCGCGACGTTCACCATCATGCCGCCCGAGTCCCGCAACACCGCCGTAGTCCGTCCGGACATCGGAACATGAATCTGGACAGTCTCTTTCGCCGTCATTCGCGAGAGGTACAACGCGAGCGCAGCGACGACCGTTGCAGCGTGGTTCTCGGATTCGTGGAGAAGGGCACAGCTCCGGTCCGACATCAGTGTGCTTTCGAGTCGGCTCTCGATGTGTGCGGGCCCAGAAGCCTCCGCCAAGCTGGATCCGGCACCGACTGTATTGCGCCCTGCCCAGTACTCACGATCGGCAGCGAATCGATCCGACTGTCTGTACCGCTCGTCGATGTCGTACAGCGTGCGCAGTGTCGCGGCACGACTCGGCTGCAGATCTTTTCTCGCCGCCGAGGCCGAGTACCGATGCGCAATGCGGTTCATCATGGTCATGGCACCGAAACCGTCGAGCGCGACATGATGGATACGGCTGTACCACAGATAGTGCGCGTCACCCACGCGCAGCACAGCGGTCGCGACGATTCCGTCGACTGCCAGGTCGAGCGGCGTCCGGCAATCTCGACGCATCCACTCGAGCGCAGCCTCGAAGGGATCCTCGGTCCAGCGGAAGTCGACCAAACCGACCGAGATTTCGGCCTTCTCGTCCACGTACTGCATCGGCTGACCATCAACCTCGATGACTTTGAGCATGGGAGATTGAAACTCGTAAGCACCTGCCCGCGTTTCGCGATCCAGTAATTCGACGTCGAGTTCGCCGCGCAACTCCACGTAGTGCGCTATCAGAATCGGGACTTCGGGATCGAATTGCTGAGCGAACCAGGTTGCCCGTTGGGCGGCCGAGAGCGGAAAGAGGGTCTCATCAAAAGGGTCGGTCCGTCTTACCTCGAAGGGTTTCACAGCGCCCCGCCCCGCATGATCTCCGCGGCCGCCGAGTGCGTAGCCGCGTCCGAATCAACAGCGCGAAAGCAAGAGGCTGATCGCGCCTCTCAAGCAGTCGTACCCAGAATCGGCAAGCACATGCACGGACCACCAGGCGATGTCACGTACGTATCGCCCATGTTTCACGTGCCCGATATGCACTAAAAGTGTGAATGTGTCCCGTCACCTCGGTAATGTCCCACTCCGAGACGACACATCCCCCGAGGGGAGCAGGCGCATGGACATCACCACCATTACCGACGTGATACGCCGACCACCGGATCGCCCAGGGGACGTGTGGCGTCCCGGCGACGCCTGGCTCGCGGGAGGAACGTGGCTGTTCTCAGCGGAACAACCCGACACACGTCGACTCGTCGACCTCACCGCGCTCGGGTGGACACCACTGGAGGTCGGCGCGACTCATTTCAGTGTCGGAGCTACGTGCACCGTTGCCGAACTGTATGCGTTTGTCCCGCCGGACAATTGGGGTGCGAGTCCACTTATTCGCGTCAGCTGCGAGTACTTCCTCTCGTCTTTCAAGGTGTGGAATTCGGCCACCGTAGGCGGGAACATCTGTATGTCGCTTCCCGCCGGACCGATGATCACCCTGGCAGTTGCACTCGAGGCTACTTTCACGCTGTGGGCCACCGCCGGAACAGTGAGGACCGTCGACGCGCGCGACTTCGTGACCGGTGACCACCAGAATGTCCTGGAGCCGGGCGAAGTTCTTCGGAGCATCGAGTTCCCGGTGCACGCGCTCACCAAACGCCACGCCCACCGCCGCTTCAGTCTCACGCACCTCGGCCGTTCGACGATCTTCATGATCGCGACGCAGACTCCGGGAGCCGACGACTTTCACGTCACCATCACCGCCGGCACTACGCATCCGATACGGCTGACGTTCGACACGATGCCGGACGAGCACTCTCTGCGACGAGCTGTCGACTCCATTTCGGCCGACAGTTGGTTCGACGATCCCAACGGAACCCCCGACCACCGCCTGCACCTCGCCCGTCACTACGCCGACGAGCTCCGAATCGAACTCACGGGGAGCCAGTCATGAGCTACACGGTGAACGACCGGAAGTTCGACGAGGAACCGTTCCCGGGACAGTGTCTCCGGACGTTTCTTCGACACCTCGGACACCACGGGGTGAAGAAGGGTTGCGACGGCGGGGACTGCGGGGCGTGCACAGTGTGGCTCGACGGAGCGCCGATACACAGCTGCATCACGCCCGCCTTTCGCGCCGACGGTCGCGCGGTGACCACGATCGAGGGACTCGGTACGCCCGAAGATCTCCATCCGATTCAGCAACAGTTCCGGGATGCACCCGGCTTTCAGTGTGGGTTCTGCACCGCCGGAATGATCATGACCTCCGCGGCGCTCACCGACGCGCAGAAAGAAGACTTGCCGCGAGCGCTCAAGGGAAACCTGTGCCGCTGCACCGGTTACCGATCCATCGAAGACGCGGTCAACGGTGTCGGCGCTGTCGAAGTTGCCCTCCCCGGACAGGCGGTCGGGACCAGCGTCGGGGCGCCGGCGGCCACCGACGTCGTGACCGGCCGAGCCGAATACACTATGGACACCGCGATCGACGGCATGCTGCACCTGAAAGTGCTGCACTCGCCCCACGCGCATGCACGCATCACCTCCATCGACACCACCGAGGCGCTCGCCGTCCCCGGTGTCCATCGCGTGTACACCTGGAAAGACGTGCCGCGCAAGCTCTTTACAACGGCAATTCATACCGACCACCTTGTTGATCCGGACGACACGTACATCCTCGACAACGTCGTGCGGTTCGTGGGTCAGCGGGTGGTGGCCGTCCTCGCCGACTCCGTCGTCGCTGCGGAAGAAGGCCGTCGGAAGGTGAAGGTCGATTACGAGATCCTGCCTTCCGTGTTCGATCCGGAAGAGGCCATGGCCGACGGCGCTCCAGCCCTGCACGGATCCGACGATCCCTTTGTTCGAGATCCCGAGCACAACATCCTGCTCGAACTTCACGGTCACGTGGGCGACGTCGAGGCCGGGTTCGCCGAGGCCGACGTCATCCACGAAGGCACCTACTTCTCGCCGCGAGTGCAGCACGCACATCTCGAGACGCACGGTTCGATTTCATGGATGGAAGACGGACGCCTTCACGTTCGCACGAGTTCGCAGTCCCCCTCCATCGCCAAGGTCAAACTCGCCCATCTCTTCGACCTCCGCCCGGATCAGCTGCGCGTGTTCTGCAAACGCGTGGGCGGCGGGTTCGGAGGAAAACAGGAAGTGATCAGCGAAGATCTGGTGGCGCTCGCCACCCTGGACACCGGTCGTCCCGTCTGCCTCGAATTCACCCGAGAAGAAGAGTTCACCACCGCGTCACCGCGTCATCCGATGAAACTCACAATCAAGCTCGGAGCAAAGTCGGACGGGACACTCACCGCGTTCCACTATCGCAACGTCTCGAACACCGGTGCATACGGAAACCACGGCGGAGAGACACTCTTTGCCGGCGGCGCGGCAGTCTCGCTCTATCGCTGTGCGAACAAGAAGTTCGATGCGTATTCCGTGTACACCAATAACGTCCCGAGCGGCGCTTTGCGTGGGTACGGGATGACTCAACCGGCCTTTGCCGTGGAATCGGCCATGACCGAATTGGCCATCGCGCTGAACATGGATCCGCTCGAACTGCGTCGACGCAATATCGTCCGACCTGGCGATTCACTCGTCGCACTCGAAGACGGCCCAGACGACGTGATCTTCACCGAAGACGGACTGGGGCAATGCGTCGATCTGATCGACGCAGCGTTGAAGCGCCAACCGGTTCCCTCGCTCGGAGACGATTGGCTGATCGGCACCGGTACTGCCAGTTCACTACATGAGACCGCGCCACCCACCGAGCACATTTCCGAGGCTTGGCTCACCCTCGGCGAAGACTGTGTATACGAACTTGCTATCGGCACAGTCGAATTCGGTGAGGGAACTTCTACGGCCCACGTGCAGATCGCCGCAAATCAGCTGGGCACAACACCGTCACGTGTACGAATCATTCAGTCGGACACCGACCGAACCGGTTTCGACACAGGCGCTTTCGCCAGCGCCGGCCTGTTTGTCGCTGGGAACGCGGTACTCCGCGCGTCGAATGCGCTCCGCGATCGACTACTGGCCTTCGCCGCACATCACACCGGCGTCTCGATTGACCTGTGCTCGATGGACGACGACAAGATCGTCTGCGGTAGTACTCGATTAACACTGCAAGAGTTACTCGAGGCTGCACGCCCGCGCGGGATCCGATTCACCGAAGCACGGAAAGCGTACGGGTCGCCGCGCAGCGTGGTGTCCAACACTCATGGCTTCCGGATCGCCATCCATCGCATCACCGGCGAGATCCGCATCCTCTACAGTGTCCAAGCCACCGACGCTGGGGTGATCATCAATCCGGCGCAGGTGCGGGGACAGATCGAAGGTGGCGTCGCCCAGGGCATCGGCTTCGCACTCACCGAGAACTTCCACGTAGACGCAAACGGCGCGATGACGAACCCGAATCTACGTAACTACCGGATCCCGACCTATGCAGATGTCCCACGCACCGAGGTGATCCTCGTCGAGTCATCAGACTCCGTCGGCCCACTCCGCTCCAAGGGCATGGCGGAGTGCTGCATCAATCCGGTTGCCCCTGCTTTGGCGAACGCACTGCAGGATGCCACCGGGTCACGATTCCGGTCACTACCGCTCACCCCGGAACGCATCTACTCAGGCCTGAACCGATGACCGCGAACACATCGGCGGACAGCGCCGCTACGGTCATCATCGGCCAGCGAGTGCGTGCCGGACTGGAGAAAGAATTCGAGGTCTGGCAGAAAGATCTCAACCGGGCGGCCGCAGATTATGCAGGCTTCCTCGGGGCAGAAATCGCGGCTCCGACGCCCACCCAACCTGATTGGGTGATCGTGTACCGATTCGACTCCATCGCTCATGTTCAAGCGTGGATCAACAGCGCGACGAGGCAGGACTACCTCGACAGCGGTCGTCAGTTCTTCGACGGCCCGGCCACGCAGCAGGTAGTGAGCGGCGGGATCAGGCCTCCGGACCCACTGCTGACTGTCGTAGTGACGCACCGAGTAGGTGACGACAGTATCGACGAGTTCCTTGCCTGGCAGGATCGCCTTCGGGAGGTGGAGAGTGCTTTCGACGGATTCCGCGGCACCGAACTGTTTCGCCCAGTCGACGGTGTGCAGGATGAGTGGACCCTGCTGTATCGCTTCGACAATGCTGCCCATCTCGACACGTGGCTGACTTCCCCTGAGCGACAACAGCTTCTCGCCGAGGGTCGCAAGTTCCACGACTTCGAACTGCGAACCGTGGACAATTCGTTCGGCAGTTGGTTTGCCTTCGACGAGAACGGAAACGAGGCCCCTCCACCTTCGGAGACAAAAACCTCGATCGCGGTCTGGGTCGGTCTCTACCCGACTGTCGTCTTGCTAACTTTGGCGCTGTCACCGCTGAAGCTGCCACTCTGGCTCGGATTGTTGATCGGCAACCTGTTGTCGAGCTTCATCATGAGTTTCTTCACGATGCCGTACTACGTGAATCGGCTCCTGCACCGTTGGCTGCGTCCACCTCCAGGGATTCCTGTCGCAAAAACCAACGCGCAAGGGGTGGCGATCGTCGCTGCGGTGACCTTGTTCTGGGTGGTCGTCTTCTATCTGGTGACTACTCAGTTCTGGTCGCTGCCCTGAGCTCTCCAGAACGCGAAATGCCAGCGCATGTACCGGGGCATGATTCTTCCCCGGTGCATACGCTGGCATTTCCAGTTATGCCCGTTCAGGCGGCCGTCGGCGGGCTGTTCCCRCCGATCGGMTGCTGATACGGATCAACCGACATCGGCGGRTAGAACACCGWCTTCCGATCCKGKCCGATCTCCACCCGCCACTCCGTGTGGTGCAGTGTCCGATGATGRTGACCGCACAACAAGATCAGRTTGTCGAGATCTGTTGGGCCRCCATCGTTCCAGTGAACAATATGRTGAGCA
The DNA here is from genome assembly GCF_056401575.1 of Rhodococcus sp. P4_E4. Taxonomy (NCBI): domain Bacteria; kingdom Bacillati; phylum Actinomycetota; class Actinomycetes; order Mycobacteriales; family Nocardiaceae; genus Rhodococcus; species Rhodococcus sp. P4_E4. The sequence continues at coordinate 10,324 of NZ_JBFUJB010000018.1, forward strand.
TCGCACCACCCCGACGGAGTCCCGCACCCCGGAAACGCACACCCACCATCACGAACCGCCAACGCACGCCGCTGCGGCACCGTCGCCGTTCTCGCTTCCTTACCGCACTCGAGCGGAACACCCTTCTCGTCCAACAAGATCCGCGTCACGGTGCAGTCGCACGCCAACATCCGCGCAGTATCGATACTGATCGGGCCCACCCAATCCGTCCACGCAAGCCCCAACTCCTCAGTGGACGGCAACAGGTCTTTCAACGCCTGCAGATCCGTCAAGTCCTTCGCGGACGCGGTGACCGTGATGTGTGGTTTCACGCCGCCTTCGATCGGACCCAACCCCGCCCGCTCGTACCGGCGCAATAACTCGTACCGGCGCAATAACTCGCAAAACCCGTCCGCCCGTCGTAATGCCGGCGTGCGGGTGTCCTTGACACCGTCCTTCTCCGGCGTCGGAGCCGACAAACTCGACAACAACGTGATCAGACGGGCCCCGTTCACAGCATCCAGATCGCCCTTCACCGTGACCCGCCCGTACAAGCCTTTCGAGGCGTAGAACTCGTTACGCTCCGAATCTTCCCCGACCGGAACACCGTCCTCGCGTTTTCCGTACTGCTTCTCGATCCGCCGAATCGCCGCCCGCACCGCATCACAATCCGCGATGTTCTTCGACGCCAGACCAAGCAGAATCCCGCGAGCCTTGTCCACATCTGCCAGAGTCATGTTCTTCGGTGGATGCTGACAAAACGACGCCACCTGACGGGCTTTCAACGCATCCACGTCACCCCGGTGAAACGCATCGCCGACAACGGGTTCGAGCATCAACAACCGCGCCAACCCGACCAGCAGACTGCACTCACCGATCTCGAGATTCGTCGAACCATGCAACCACTGCGCGATCGCCCGAAAACCCTTCCCCCCGAGAACCTCACGGGAAAACATTTCCACGATCAACAACACCATCCGCGACTGCAACTCGTGTCGGACACGCACCAGATCCAGAACCTCACTCTTGAGGCCCTCGCCATCCAGCTGCCACGCTTCCCGACTGTCCATACTCAAAGTCTAATCGAACATACTTTCGAGATCCAGAGACATAACGGACAGGTTTCAAGAAACATCGAACTCGAGACCGGTTGATATATAACTACTTTCAGAAAATCTCAAAACCTGATCATCGACCACCGAGCGGCAGAACTCCCCCGCCGACGGGATAGGGCGGCAGCGTTCCCACAAGCGTCGGTGTCAATGTGGTCGCAGACGGATCGGCACGACCGAGAGTGAATTTCCGAACTTCGGCACCCGTTCCGTTGCTGCCGCTGACGAGGAGATCCGCGCCGGTAGTCGTGCTCGTCGTGGCCACTCCCACACCCGACCCTGGATCGGTGAACGGGTCGAAAGCTGCAACCTCCCGAAATGCCACGTCCGTCGAATGGTGATCTGGACTCTCGAGGTACATCTCGGGTGCACCGTCGAGCCTGGATCCACTCGAGAAGACGCGGATTGATCCGTCTCCTCCGAGCATGCCTGCCACTATCGACTTTGCGCCGCCCTCGGCGCCGGCCACCCAACCCGTCGACAGAGACACCCCGTCGCGGTAGCCCTGGTCGAAGGCCAAGAACTGTGATGTCGTTACCGGACCATCCGTATGACCTGCGTGTTCATCGGAGTCGCCCTGCGCAGCCGCCGTCGGTTCGTACAGGTCGTAGCGGAACGTCTTGATCAACGGCTCCTCGCCCGCACCGGGTGCTGTCACGATGCTCGCTCGACCGGAGTGACTGTCGACCATTCCGGTTGCGAACGTGACTCCGCTACTCGATCCCGGGTACGGCGAGAACGAACCGAATTCTGCGGGTGCGGACCTCTTGTCCGCCGGAAGGTCGGTGGAGTAAATCTTGACCTGCGACTCCATCCCCGGGCCTGATGCAACGATGATGTTGTCTGCCAGTGCATTTCCGTCGATGTCGACACCACCGACGTTCACTCCACCGCGGAAACCCACATCGAAGGGCGCAAATCTTGCCAACTCGTCGGTGAACGGCACGCCGCCGACTGCGTTGTACGCCACCACTTCCGGAGCCGAGCCTGCCCCTGTTCCAGCGACCAGATCAAGCACCATGTCTCCGTTCACGTCCGCCATCGCCACACTCGGGGTGCCTTCGAACGACGGGAAGGGCGTCACAGCGGTGATCAGTTTGTCGCCGTTGGCATCGAATATCTGCACCTTGGCGGGCACGCCGGCCGAACCAGGTATCGCGACGGCATACGTCGATACCTCGGGAATCACGTTGACGGTAGCCATCAAACCGTTGTCCTCGTGATTGAGTCGGTGGCAGTGAATCACAAAGGTTCCGGTGTACTCGGTGAACTTCGTTCGCAACGTCACTGACGCAGGCTCGAGAGCATTCTCATTCTCGTCAGTCACCGGAGCAGGCACGTTCACATTGTCGATCCCCCAGGGCTGAACCCCTGTCGTCGTCCCTGCGACGGGATCAACGACTTCCATCACTTGGAAGTCGTTCACGTGAATATGCATCGGGTGTTCGTCGTTGTTGAGGTTCGTGATCTTCCATTCTTCAACGGAATTCAGCCGCGGTTGAATCAGCGGGATGTTGGGGAACGTGTTGTCGGCGAATTCGTAGGTGAAGGCCTTCGGATCGCTGTTGCTGGCCTTCTCGTTTCCGAACCCACCGGACACTGTGAGGTTGCGGGTCACGTCGGGCGTCATCGCTGCTGTATCCACGAACGAGGTGTAGGTATCGAGCTTCTGTCCGAACTCGAAGGGAGTCGTCTTCCCTTCGCCCTCGTCTGGCGTCGCGCGGATCAACTGCTGAGTCGGGAACGTGAAGAATCCGTCCGCGTAACTGATCACCGACGGGTCGACGGTGACGGTTCCGAGTTCGGCGGGCGGATTGTCGGTACCGTTGTTGGTATAGAGAATTCCCGGATTGCTCACCGGTTTCGCACCTTCCAGCGGTGGCATCTCCAGCACCAGATCGCCGGACTCCGGCATCGTCACGGCGATTGCATAGCGCGAGGCCGGCGGAATCACCAGCCTGGTTCCGTCCCCGTCCACGGGTGGCCTGACCTCGTCGAACGGGTTTCCGTCCTGCCCCACGATTGCGAACTTCGGATGGGTGCCGGTTGCGGTTTCCGTCAACGTAACCGGCATGTAGGCAAAGTCGCTGATGTTGGCAAGCACCCAGATCTCGGTCTGCCCCGGCTTCAGTTTCAGCGACGGCTGGAACTGACCGTTCACGGTGTACTGCACATCGCGTTGGTTGTCCGGCAGTGAGGGATCGGCCGGAACACTCGTCGATTCACCCACGAAGCTCTGCAGATTGCCTGGAACGAATTGATTCTGTCCACGATGATTGGCCGGGGACAACGGTCCCGCGTACCAGTTGGTGAAATACTGCGCGCCCTCGGTGGTGTCCGAGAAATTCACCGGAGCAAGGCTCGGACGGTACGTCCCGTCGGCTAATTCGGTACCGGCGGGTGGCGTCAACGTACTGACGAATTGGGGCCAGTTCGCGTCGTTGAGCTGCCGGCCCTTTCCTTTGCGGTCGAATACGAAGTTGTACTGCAGTGCCATATCGCGAATCGGAACGTCGTTTGCCGTCACGACAGGCAAATTCCCGTCCGGCCGGCCGATTTCCAGTAGCCCGGCCAAGCCCATGTACGTCTGCTGGGCGGTGAGGGTGTGCCGGTGACTGTGGTACCAGTAGAGACCGTTCGGCATCGTCCCCGGAATCGCGTAGTCGTACACGTTTCCCTGGCCGGCGGGAATGTTGAGCAACACGTTGTCCGCATTGCCGTCCGGACTCACGTGCACTCCGTGCGTGTGCAGATTCAGCGGAGCCGACGTCAGCGCCGGCGGATAGATCGGCACGTCCCCGCCCGCCGGTGTGAATGCCGGATCGTAGAAGTCCTCGATCGTGAGATCCTGCAAATCGTTGTCGTAATGAATGATCAATCGCTCTCCGGGATTGACGCGGAGAGTCGGCGCCGGATAGACGTCACTCGCCGAGGTCGATCCGTCCGACGCCGTACCGCGGATGACCTCGTACCCGAAGAGCAGAAAATTCGACACGGGCGCCGAAGCGGTATCGAGCGGAATCACTCCCTGATGAGCGGACAAGCGCACCTCGAGAACACCATCTCGGCTACTCAGTTTCACCGGCTCCCGGTAGTCGACGGCGGTTCCGTCCGAGCCGTAGTTGGCGCCCACCTCGGGCGCCGATTCAGCGGACGTACACGCGGCCAACGCCATCGTCATGGACACCACTACTGCTGCGGCTAACGACCTTCCTCGCAGTGCGATCACTGGTTTCCCCGTTCCATGGTGGCGTGAGATACGTCCGATCAGCGCTCATCAGCCTATCGAGAAAACATCGGCTGAACAGTACATTCACGACAAATTGCCCACCTAGTGCCCGCTCGAGCGCTGCACCTTGCAAGCAGTCTCAGCAAACCGATCAGAAATCGAGAAGCACAGCCAAGGGGCCCGCAATTACGTTGAAACACATGAACACACCACAGAAGTCCACTTCCGACCACACGTCGTCAATCCACACATCAGCAGGGAGCGCCCGGATGACCACCGCGCAATCCGTGATCCTCGACGTACCCGACCTCGTCGCAGCCGAAGCCTTCTACAACGCTCTCGGCGTCGGAGATCGAATCCAGCTACGCGAATCGAACGAACCGACAACCGGATTTCGTGGGTACACCCTTTCGCTCGTCGTCTCCCAACCGAACATCGTCGACGCCTTCGTCGGCGCCGCACTCGCAGCCGGTGCCGCCGTCTTGAAGCCGGTGAAGAAATCCCTCTGGGGATACGGCGGAGTCCTTCAGGCTCCGGACGGTTCGATCTGGAAGATCGCCACGTCGTCGAAGAAGAACAATGAACCCGCCACCCGCACAATCGACAGCCTCGTGCTGCTGCTCGGCGCCGAAGACGTCAAGGCCAGCAAGCAGTTCTACCTCGACCACGGCCTCGAGGTGTCGAAGAGCTTCGGCCGCAAGTACGTCGAATTCACCAGCGCAGCAAACAATGTCACGCTGGCACTGTACGGCCGAGGCGCCCTGGCAAAGGACGCCGGGCTCGCTCCCGAGGGCACCGGATCGCACCGAATCACCATCACCGGTGCGTCCGAACCCTTCGCGGATCCTGACGGTTTCGCCTGGGAAAGCACCCATTCCTGACGCAGGCGGTGTCTCGAGAACACGCCCGCCCGACTCAGGACATCCGACGAATCCTCTCCAAGTTGTGCGACATCAACGGACCAACGGTCTCGAGAGCGGCGGGCGAGGTGATGTCCCAGTGAGTGCACTCGACGGGGTGATTCACGATATCCCCGCTGACATACGCACGCCATGAATCGACTCCACGGTTCAGCCATGGATCATCCAGCGCTGCAGTGAAGTACAGCACGTCGCCATCGAAGATCCCCGGCTGGTGAGCCTGCATCAACGTGTCGTTGTGCCGGGCCGCGAAGACAAGCCTGCCGACATCTTCCGAAGTCAACTCGCCCATGGCGTGCGCGAACTCGAGTCCCATGTCCGCGTCGTCGTCAGCGTCCGAACCTTCACCGTCTTCAGCGGCATGGGCGAAGCTGTCCAGCATCACCAACGAATCGACCGACTCGCCCGCTGCCTGCAATAGCACCGCCATCGAGTGTGCGATCACGCCACCGAGCGACCAACCGGCAAAGTGATACGGACCTTCAGGCTGGATTTTTCGAACTTCCTCGAGGTACCTGGCGGCGGTGAACTCGATGGACTCCGGCAGCGGATCCGCGGACGAGACTGCTGGAGTTTGGATCCCGTACATCGGAGTCGCCGAATCGATGTACGGCGCCAAGCCGGCATAGCTCCAGGCCAGGCCGACGATCGGATGGACGAAGAACACAGGCGGCCGATCACCGGTCGTCCGAATCGGGAACACGACGTCCAGCGCGCCGGAAGATTCTTGTCCGGAGTCGACACGAATCGCAATCGACGCCGGAGTCGGCTCGGTCATCAACCACTGCAATGGGATCTCGCGAGCAAGCGACATCCGCAGTTTGGTCACTACTCGCATCGCCGACAGTGAGTTCCCACCGAGTTCGAAGAAGTTGTCGTCGGCGCCGACGTCAGCGATCTCGAGGACCTCCGAGAAGGCAGTGGCCACAGCGATTTCCGTAGGCGTGCTCGGCTCCCGATACACGATCTTCGACGCAAAATCAGGGGTCGGCAATGCCTTCTCGTCGACCTTTCCTGTCGGTGTCGTCGGCACCTTGTCGATGAAGACGACAGCGCTAGGGATCATGTGACGTGGCAAGAACTCGGAGACAAAGGCGACGACCTGATTCACCTCCGGCGCAGTCCCCGGCGTCGGCACGACGTACGCGACCAACGCGGTGTCCCCGGACGGTGTCCTCTTGCCGCGGGTCATGGCCACATCCACGTCCGGGTGTGCGTGCAGGGCCGAGTCGATCTCCCCGAGTTCGATGCGATGACCACGAATTTTGACCTGAGTGTCGGTCCTGCCCCGGTACTCGATGGTGAGTTCGGGTGTCCAGGCGGCAATGTCGCCCGTGCGATACAGACGATCACCCGGCCGGCCGTGCGGGTTGGCAACAAATCGGGTTGCCGTGAGCACAGACTGGTCATGGTATCCCCGGGCGAGAGCCGGCCCGGACACGTACAGTTCGCCCGGCGTCCCGATCGGCACCGGGAGCAGTCGCGAGTCGAGGATCAGAGTGTCGAATCCACGCACGGGTGATCCGATCGTGACTGGTTTGCCCGCGACGAGATCACCGACGGTGGAGATGTCGGTTGCCTCGGTAGGCCCGTACCCGTTGAGCATGGTTCGACCACGCTGCCAACGGTTCACCAGTTCGGCAGATACCGCTTCCCCGCCCACACCGAGAACCCGAAGCTCTTCGAGCCCTTCCGGTTCCATCGACGTCAACATCGCCGGAGTGATCAGTGCGTGAGTGACCCGACGTCCGATCATGAACCGGGACAACTCTTCTCCGCCCAGGATGGTGGGCGGTGTGACGACCAGAGTCGCCGCCGCGGACAGCGCCGACATCATTTCACCCACCGACATGTCGAAGCTCGGCGAGGTGTTGTGCAGGAATCGTGAGTGCGAGTCGACGCGATAGTGCTCACGACGCTCGGCGGCAAGATTCGCGAGACCACCATGCGTGACCACGACGCCCTTCGGTTTGCCCGTGGATCCGGACGTGTAGATCATGTAGGCCGGATTGTCGATGCGAGCCGCTCCCGCGATACTCGACTCGGGTAGCTCTTGGATCGCGGTTTCGAGTGCGTCCAGATCGAGCCAGCGCACCGAATCGGGAAGTTGATTCCCACCTCGGCTGATGCCGATGACAGCACCGGAGTCTGTGATCATGTGTTCGATCCGCTCAACCGGATAGTCAGGATCGACGGGCAAGTAGGCGGCGCCGGTCTTCGTCACTGCCCACACCGACATCACGGACGCTGCCGATCGCCGGAGTGCCACGGCTACAAAGGTTTCCGGACCGACTCCGTGATCGAGCAGGATGGAAGCAAGGCGGTTCGACCAGGCGTCCGCTTCACGGTATGTCCACGCACGCCCGTCGGCCCAGATCGCGATTCCGTCGGGGTTCTGTGTGACGGCGGAAGCGATGAGATCAGCCAGGGTTGCGCTGGGCGCAGCCGGCAGGCCCGATACCGGGACAAGCAGGCGACGCTCGTCGGGCCCCAGAACATCCAGGATTCCGGCAGCGGTGTCCGGCAACTCCACGAATGCACGCAGGATCCGAAGCATCCTCTCGCGCAGAACCTCGATCGTCGGCGCATCGAAGACATCCTGCTGATACTTGAGCGTGAATGAAATGCCGTCATCAGCGACAACGGTAAGTGTCAACGGATAGTGGGTCGCATCGTCACCGGTGATCGCAGTAACCGTCATGCCGTCGATCGAGCTCGTTGCAGCGATACCTTCCGTATCGACGGGGTACGACTCGAAGACGGTCAACGTGTCGAAGTCAGCGGCATTTCCGACGCTCTTGACGATCTCCGTCAGTCCGAGTTGGTGGTGCTCGAGAAGCGCCGCCTGTTCTGCCTGCAGCCGTGAGAGCAAGGAACGCAAAGACTCCGCGGGGTCGATCGTGACCCGGACGGGCAGCGTGTTGATGAACAGGCCGACCATCGACTCGACATGATCGAGCTCGGGAGGACGACCCGACACGGTTGCACCGAACACGACATCCGTTCGACCCAGCTGGCGCGCCAGCAGAATTCCCCAACCGGCCTGCATCATGGTGTTCAATGTGACGCCGTTGTCGGCGCTGAAGGCACCGAGCTGCTCGGCGAGTTCGGGCTCCACCTGAGTCACAACCGACTCGACGGTGCCGGCACTCGAACCAGCAGACCGTTCCCCGGCGAGCAGGGTCGGCTGCTCGAGCCCGGACAGCGCCTCGGCCCACGCCAACTCGGATTCCGCAGCGTCCCGAGAATTCAACCAGGACAGGTAATTACGATAGGACGCTGCGCGGGGAAGCACCGACTCGTCGCCGTGCGTTGCGTAAAGAACCATCAGGTCCTTCATCAGAAGCGGCATCGACCACCCGTCGAGAAGAATGTGGTGCAGTGTCACTGCAAGCGCGTGTCGACTGGGATCTCGTGTGATGAGCGTGAACCGAAGCAATGGCGGTGTTGCCAAATCGAAACGCTCGGATCGATCACGCGCGAGGGTTCGCTCGTAGACAGCTTCGCGCTCACTCGCAGGCTCGGCACCGAGGTCGACCACACGCCACGGGACATCGACCTCACCGAGAACGATTTGCGCGAGTTCGCCGGACAGATCGGCGACAAAGGCGGTCCGTAGGTTGTCGTGACGGTTCAGCAGAGCAGTCACGGCCCGGTTCATTCGTATCGGATCGACAGTTCCTGTCAGCTCCAGAACCATCTGGGTCTGATAAACGTCGGCACTGTTGCCGGCGAGCAACGAGTGGAAGGCAAGTCCGTGCTGCAACGGCGACAGTGGCCAAATGTCACTGACCAGCGGATACCGGTCTTCCCAGACATCGATGTCCTCTTGAGAGACCGTCACCAACGGAACGTCGGAAGGCGTCAGGCCTCCCCCAGCGCCTCTGCCGACGTGGGAGACCAGGCTCCGCAGCGCGCTCGCCCAGTACTGCGCCAAGCCTCGGACGTCCGTTTCGGTCAGGAGGCGTCCGGCGTAGGAGAACGTCGCGGACAACTCGGCATCACCCGAAATGTCTGTGACTATCGCGTTGATGTCGAGAACTGCGGCGGCAGGCATGTCGGGGTTTCCGGGGCCTTCGATGTCACCGACATCCACGGACGGAGTCCACCCCAAATCGGCGAACTCCTCCGGGACGTTGCCGGCAGACACGCGACCGAGGTAGTTGAAACTGATTTGCGGCATGCTGTCCGGCAGTGGTGTACCCGGGTCGCTGCCGGTCATGTCGCTGCCGGCCGTATCGCTGTCGGTCAGATATCGGAGGACCCCGTAGCCGATGCCACGACCGGGCACGGCGAGCAGTTGTTCCTTGACCGACTTGACGGCCCGACCCGCCGCGACGCCGCCGCGCATGGCGTCGTCGATGTCGAGCGCACCGAGTTCGAGGCGCACGGGATAGACGCTGGTGAACCAACCGACGGTACGCGAGAGGTCAGCACCGGGTGCAGTCTGCTCTTCTCGCCCGTGACCTTCCATCTGGATGAGCGTCGATGTGGTGTGCACGCCTCGTTCGCGACGCCACCGAGTGACTGCAAGCGCCAGAGCTGTCAGCAAACCGTCGTTCACGCCGCCACGGAACGCGGCCGGAAGCTCGGTCAGCAGTGCCTGAGTCGTCGACGCGTCGACGCGCACCTCGATGTCGCGGACAGTTGCGACCAGATCGAGCGAGGGGTCGAAGCGCGCCGATCCCAGATCCGGGTCCTCGCCGTCGACGATTGCCCGCCACGTCGGCAGGTCTGCCGTCGCCCCAACTGCACTGTCCTGCAGCGCATGTGCCCAGCGACGCATCGACGTGCCGACAGGTGCCAGCTGCGCCGGCGCACCATTGGAGATCTGTGCCCACGCGGTCATGAAGTCCGGCACCAGGATTCGCCACGACACTCCGTCGACGACCAGATGGTGCATCACGACGAGCAGTCGCCCGGTCACCTTTTCCGCGTCACCCACCGGCGCGAGCCAGACGCACGCGAACATCACACCGCCGCGCGGATCAAGTTCTCGTCGAGCCAGTTCCACTTGGGATCGTGCCAATTCGGTCAAGCTTTCCGCGCTGTCGACGGCAGCGGGATCGAAGTCGACCTTCCGCACACGTGCGGCCACGTCCACGCTTCCGGGCTCGGCCACGTGCAAAGTTTTGCTGTGCAAGGTCGACCGAAGCATGTCGTGGTGATCGACGACGGCGGCCACCGTGGCGACGATCCCCGCCTGATCGACGCCGACTGGCAGATCCAGTGCGATCGACTGTGAGTAGCGATCGAAGTGATCGGTGCTGCCGAGCACCATGCGCATCACCGGCGTCAGCGGCAACTCTCCGACACCGTTGCCCGGCAGTTCGGCAAGTACCCTCTGCGCCGGCGCGTCAGATCGCAAAACGACCTGTGCCAGCGCGGCAACAGTCTTCTGTTCGAAGACGTCTCGTGGGGTCATCACGAGACCACGAGCCTTCGCTCGGGAGACCAGTTGGATGGATGCGATGCTGTCGCCGCCGAGCCCGAAGAACGAATCGTCGACGCTCACCGCCTCGACACCGAGCAGGTCTGCGAACAGCGAAGCGAGGATCTCTTCCGTCTCGGACGCGGGTGCTCGATAGCGCACCTTCGACGCGGAGAACGTCGGAGCGGGAAGAGCCTTGCGGTCAAGCTTTCCGTTCACGGTCACCGGTAGAGCGTCCAGCACGACATACGCGTCGGGCACCATCGGTCGTGGCAGCGCGGACTCCAGATAGCGCCTTACGGACTCGGTATCGATCACGCGCCCAGCTTGCGGCACCAGGTATGCCGCCAGCCGCTTGCCCAGTGCAGTCTCGACGACAAGCACCACGGATTGCGCGATCTCGTCGCACTGTGTTGCTACCGTCTCGATTTCACCGAGTTCGATGCGTTGACCTCGGATCTTGACCTGACTGTCGATCCGTCCGCGGTACTCGATGGTGAGATCGGCCGTCCAGGCAGCGATGTCACCGGTCCGGTACATGCGCTGTCCAGGATCACCGTGGGGATCGGCGATGAATCGTGTTGCGGTGAGAATGTGTTGGTTGTGGTAACCGCGAGCCAAAGCTGGCCCCGCCACGTACAGTTCACCAGGCGTACCGATCGGCACCGGTCGCAGTCGAGTGTCCAGGATCAGGGTCCGGAATCCGCGCACAGGTTTACCGACCGTGACAGGTTGTCCCGCTTCGAGGTCTGCAACTGTGGAGATGTCGGTCGCCTCGGTCGGTCCGTAGCCGTTGAGCATCGTTCGCCCTGGCTGCCAACGATCGACCAGTTCAGCGGATACCGCTTCACCGCCCACACCGAGAACGCGAAGATGTTCGTGGTCGTGGGGGGCGATCGTGCTCAGAACGGCCGGGGTGATCAGAGCGTGAGTGACTCGTTGCGAGTCCAACAACTCGGCCAAGTCGTCACCACCGATCGTGGTCACCGGAACGATCACCAATGTTGCTGCAGCAGAGAGCGCGGAGATCATTTCGCCGACAGCCATGTCGAAGCTGGGTGACGCGGTGTGCAGGAACCGGGCGTCGGGCGTGATCTGGTAGTGCTCACGCCGTTCGGCCGCCAAGTTGGCGAGACCGGAATGAGTGACAACCACGCCCTTGGGCTTGCCCGTCGAACCCGACGTGTAGATCATGTACGCCGGATTGTCGATCCGCACCGGCGGCCAGCTCGCGCTCACCGGGGCTGCCGCCAGTTCTTCGGCGATGTCCTCGAGAACCAACCATTCGACGTCGTCGGGCAGGAACTGACGCTGCTCGGCGATCGTCACACCCAACCTCGCTCGAGAATCTTCGAGAATGTGGTCGATGCGATCGGCCGGATAGCTCGGGTCGACCGGCAGATATGCGGCACCCGTCTTGGCAACCGCCCAGACTGCGAGGACGGATTCGAGCGATCGTGGAAGAGCCAGCGCAACAAATGTTTCCGGTGTGATGTCGCGTCGCAGCAGGACGTGAGCGAGGCGGGTCGAGAGTTCGTCGGCCTCGGTATAGGGGACGGCGCGGCCATTCCACAGGAAGGCGATCCCCGTTGGATTCGACGAGACCGCAGCAAAAATCAGCTCGGACAGAGTCGCGGGATGCGCCGCCGTAAGTCCTCGCACCGGCACCAGTAGGTTCTGCTCGTCCCGATTCAGGACGTCGATATCCCCGATTACTCTCGCGGGATCCCGCGTCAGCTGCTCGAGCATCATGACGAATCGGTCGGCGAACGACGCAGCCGTGGAACGGTCGAACAAATCCGTCGCGTAGGTCAGCGAGCCACTAACCGCTACCGACTCGGTGTCTGCGCCGCTGGTAGATTCCGTGGTCTCGAACAACGTCAAGGCAAGATCGAATTGAGCTGGAGTGACGTCGAATTCGACGGCGGACACCCGCAGATCAGGAAGCTCGAACGTGGCGTCTTCGATATATTCGTAGGCAAACGTGACTTGGAACAGCGGTGTGTGAGCCTGTGAGCGAACAGGTTGCAGAGCGTCCACCAGTCTCTCGAAAGGCACATCGACGTTGCCGAACGCACTCAGATCTCGGTCACGCACCTGGTCGACCAACTGCGCGAACGTCAGTGCGGGGTCGGCCTCCGTTCGCAGGACGACCGTGCCGACGAACATTCCGATGAGATCCTCGAGAGCCGCTTCGCCTCGTCCGGACACGGGCGTGCCGACGATGATGTCGGTGCTCGCCGACACTCTCGCCAACAGTGCCGCATACGCAGCGTGAATCACCATGAACACACTTGCGTTGTGGTGATCGGCGACCTCACGAACGCGATCCATGATCTCGGACGCGATGTCGAAGCGAACCATCGCACCGTTCTGGGTGGCCACCGCCGGTCGCGGTCGATCGGCCGGAAGCTCGAGCAGTTCCGGAATCCCGTTCAATGTTGATTTCCAGTAATCGATCTGAGTCGATGCGATGCTCTTCGGGTCAGCCTCGTCACCGAGGAGCACCCGCTGCCACAGCGCAAAGTCGGCATACTGGATCTCCAGCGGCGCCCAGAACGGGGCCTGGCCGGTCAACCGTGCCGAGTAGGCGATCATGACGTCGCGAGCCAACGGCGTCATGGACACGCCGTCCGCACTGATGTGATGCACCGACATCACCAGTACATGCTCGAATTCCTCGACGCGGTACAACTTCACGCGAATCGGCACGGAAGCAGTGACGTCGAAACCTTCGGACATGACCTCGAGAATGCGAGTGTCGAGGTCGCCACGGTCGACGTCGATCGGGCTCAGATCGAACTCGACGTCCTCGGGTGTCAGGATCACCTGGACGGGGCCGTCACCGTTGTCGGGGAACACTGTTCGCAGCGACTCATGGCGCGTCAGAACATCACCGAAGGCGCCGCGAAGCGCCGGAACGTCAACGGTGCCGGCGAGTCGGATGGCCAACGGGATGTTGTATGCCGCAGATTCGACATCGTACTGATTGAGGAACCACATCCGATTCTGTGCAAGTGAAAGCGGGATCTGCTCCGGACGAGTCTGCACCTCGAGGGCAGGCCTGTCGGCACGCTCTGCATTGTCCAGTGCAACAGCAAGTTCCGCCACAGAGGGGTGATCGAACAACGTCCGAAGCGGCAACGCGGTACCAGCGTGTTGGTTGATGCGGCTGACAAGTCTGGTCGCATTGAGCGAATTACCACCCAACCCGAAGAAATCATCATCCACACCAACCCGCGACTCACACCCCAAAACCACCGCAAAAGCAGCAGCCACCACCAACTCCGAAGCAGAACCAGGCGCCCGAAACACCCGCACACCGAAAACAGGCTCCGGCAACGCCTTCCGATCCAACTTCCCCGCACTCGACAACGGGAACTCGTCAACAACAACCACCACATCCGGAACCATGTACGACGGAAGCACCAACCCCACCGCAGCCCGCGCCCCCACCGAATCCACCGAAACTTCCGCATCGACCGAGGACCCAGCCGTCACATACCCGACCAGACGACTCCCCCCATGCACCACCACCACAGCACCAGAAACACCCGGCAACGCACCCAACGCCGACTCGATCTCACCGAGCTCGATCCGCACCCCACGAATCTTCACCTGAAAATCCGACCGACCCAAATACACCAAAGACCCAGCAGCACTCCACAACACACGATCACCCGTGCGATACATCCGAGCACCCACCACAAACGGATTCGCCACAAACCGATCCGACGTCAAATCCGGACGCCGATGATAACCACGAGCCAACTGCGCACCATCGAGATACAACTCACCCGCAACACCCACCGGCACCGGACGCAACCGCGAATCCAACACATACCCACGCGTATTCCACACCGGCGTCCCGATCGGCACCACCCCCGACACCGAACCCACAATCCGATGCGCCGTCGTCGTAATCGCCGCCTCCGTCGGACCATACGTGTTATGCACCGCAGCCGACGTCAACGAACCCAACGCCACCGCAAGCTCCGGCGACAACTCCTCACCACCGGCAAACAAATGCCGCAACGAACCCAACGCACCACCAAAACCATCAGCCACCAACGCCGCAAGCACCGACGGAACGAACTCCGCCACCGAAATCGCATGCTCGACCATCACACCCGCAAGATAATCCAACTCACGATGCCCACCCGGCCGCGTCACCACCAACCGCGCACCCACCGTCAACGGCAAAAACGACTCCCACACCGACACATCGAACGTGAACGGCGCACGCGCCATCACCCGATCATCAGCACCCACCCCGTACTCCCCAGCCAACCACGCCAACTGATTGACAATCGCCCCATGACTGACCGACACCCCCTTCGGCCGACCCGTCGAACCCGACGTGAACATCACATACGCCGCATTACCCGACCGCAACGGCGCAACCCGATCACCATCAGAAACCCGACCACCCGAAAACCCACCCACATCAAGACCATCGAGAACAACAACATCCACACCCACAGGCAACACACCCACAAACGCAGAAACAGTCAACACGAGCTGCGGCGCAGCCGAATCAACCACAAACCCGATCCGCTCCACCGGCAACTCCGGATCAATCGGCACATACGCACCACCCGCAGCAACAACCGCATGCATCGCCACGATCATCTCCACCGAACGCTCCACCGCAAGACCCACCAAAACATCCGGCCCCACACCACGCCCGATCAACCACCGCGCCAACCGATTCACCCGCACACCGAACTCGGCATACGACAACACCACATCACCGAACACCACAGCCACACGACCCGACGACACCTCAACCGAAGCCGCCACCAAATCCGCCAACGTCACACCGTCAACACAACGATCCGTCTCATTCACACCCCCCAACACCAACCCACGCTCCACCACAGACTCCACCTCGAACATCTCGACTCGCCGATCCGGTTCTGCGACAGCAGTAGTCAAGACCGATTCGAAGGCGTACATCAGGCGTGAGGCGGTGGATTCCTCGAACAGATCAGTGGCGTAGGTCAACTGAACGACAAGCCCTGCCGGTAGGCCGTCGTTGTCGAATTGTTCGGCCGCAACAAAATCGAGGTCGAACTGAGTGCTCACCACCGCAGGTTCGATGCTCTCGATGTGCAACCCGTTGAGAGTCAACCGTGAATCGAGATGGTTCTGTAGTGCGAGGCTGACCTGGAAGAGCGGTGAATAGGACTGCGAACGAACGGGATCGAGTACCTCGACCAGACGCTCGAACGGAACGTCGCCGTGCGCAAAAGCCTGAAGATCGACGTCGCGGACTCGGGACAGCAGGTCGGTGAACTCCTCACCTGGATCGACTCTGGTGCGCAACACGACGGTCCCCACGAACATACCGACGAGATCGTCGAGCACGCGTTCGCCGCGCCCGGCGGTCGGCGTCCCGACGGCAAAGTCGTAACTGCCGCTGAACCGTGACAGTACGACGGCCAGAGCAGCATGCAACACCATGAACGGCGTAGCGCGATGCCGTCGTGCCAGTTCGGAAATTGCCTGTTGCAGAGCAGGTTCGAGATGCACGCTCAGAAGCGATCCTCGTCCGGAGGCCTCAGCCGGGCGGGGCCGATCCAACGGGAGTTCGAGGGCGGCGGGCGCTCCCTCGAGAGCGTTCCGCCAGAAGTCCAACTGTCGTGTGACGAGTGAGGTCGACGATTCTTCCGAACCCAACGTCTCGAGCTGCCACAGCGCGTAATCCGCGTACTGCACCTCGAGCGGCGCCCACAACGGCTCCATACCTCGGGACCGCGCCTCGTACGCCACCATCACGTCACGCGTCAACGGACCCATCGAGAAACCGTCACCCGCAATGTGATGCACCGTCATCGCCAGGACGTACTCGAACTCGTCAACCTGCAACAGCGAGGCTCGAACGGGGATCTCGGACGTGACGTCGAACGTCACGCCGAGAACATCGGCCAGCACGCTGTGGAGCGAATCCTCCTGCACCGTGACAATGTCGAGAATGTCGAGAGCACGAGGTTCCTCGACGACCTCCTGGTAACCCGTTCCGTCGTACTCCGGGTACACGGTTCTCAGGACCTCGTGGCGAGCGATCACGTCGGCGACACTGGCGCGCAACGCCTCGACATCCAATGGACCTGTGAATCGCAGAACCACCGGGATGTTGTATGCCGACGAATCGGGATCGAAGCGATTGAGGAACCACATACGAGTCTGCGCAGCGGAGAGCGGAATCCTCGCCGGCCTCGGCTGCGAACCCAGCGCGGGCCGCCGCGAAAGCTCGGCAGTTTCCACCACTGCAGCCAACTCTGCGACAGTGGGCGACTCGAAGACCACACGCACGGGCAAGTCCGTGCCCGCCGCGGCGTTGATCCGCCCGAGCACCCGAGTTGCACTGAGCGAATTGCCGCCGCGTTCGAAGAAGTCGTCGTCGATGCCCACCTCCCCCGTGCTTCCGCTGCCGAGAACCTCGGCAAAAGCGGTCGCCACCGACAGTTCGGCCGGTGTCGTCGGTGCACGGAAACCACGTGCCTCGAAGACTGGCTCCGGTAGCGCATGTCGATCTACCTTGCCTGTACTCCCCAGCGGCAGGGAGTCGAGCGTCATCAGCGTTGTCGGAACCATGTAGCCGGGCAGGGTGGCGCGCAGTCGTGCCAGAATCGCTGAGCTCTCGATGTCCGAGCCAGCTGCCGCGGTGACGTAGCCGACCAGGTTTTGCTCACCGGTGGCCGACGTCGTGACCGTGACCACCGCATCGCGGATCGGTCGTTCGGCGCGCAACGCTGTTTCGATCTCGCCGAGTTCGATGCGGAAACCTCGGACCTTGACCTGGAAATCTGCACGCTCGAGGTATTCGAGGCTGCCCGCGGCATTCCACCGAACCAGATCGCCGGTTCGATAGAGACGCTCTCCCGTTCCATTCGGGTCGGCGACGAAACGGCTCGAGTTCTGCCCCGCATCCCCGATGTACCCGCGCGCCAGCTGAACTCCAGCGAGATAGAGCTCACCTGCCACACCGACCGGAACCGGGTGAAGCCGCTCGTCGAGTACATGCAGGCGCGTGTTCCAGGCGGGGGTTCCGATCGGCACTACGGCAACGTCTGCATCGCTCGTTCGGTGCGCTGTGACGCTGACCGCTGCTTCCGTGGGTCCGTACAGGTTGTAGACCTGCGCCGAACTCTGCTCTCGCATGTGCTCGGCTGTCTGTATCGGGAGAGTCTCGCCGATGCACAGAATCCTGGTGAGCGAATTCGGCAGTCGGCGCTCGGACACACTGAGCAGCGACAACATCGAGGGGACGGCATGCAGTGTCGTGACGTGCTCACGCTCGATCAGCAGCGTGAGGTACTCGCCGTCCTGCTGTGCCCCTGACTCGGCGAGAATCATGCAGGCGCCGGTTTGCAACGCCCACCAGTATTCCCAAACGGACAGGTCGAAGGTAGATGCAGTTTTGACGAGTACGCGGTCGTGCGCGCCGAGCGGGAATTGATCCTGCTTCCACAAGAGTTGGTTCGTGATCGCTCGATGGGAAATCGCCACGCCCTTGGGCTTTCCGGTGGATCCCGAGGTATAGATCGCGTATGCGATGTTGTCCGGTCGCAGGCAGGCGAGGCGTTCGGTGTCCCGAATCGGTGCTGCGTCGTTTCCGTCCAGATCGAGAGTTTCGATGTCCACGACGTGGAACTGCCCGTCGAGCGAATCGCGGGAAGTGCTCAGAACAACTGCGGGCGCTGCAGATTCGAGGATGTGAGCCGTGCGTTCTGCCGGCTGATCCGGGTCGAGCGGAACGTAGGCCCCGCCTGCCTTCACCACCGCGTACATGGCAACGACCAGTTCGACGGAGCGCCGCAGATTGAGCGCGACAGTCACTTCCGGGCCGATCCCGATTCCGATCAAATACCGTGCCAGGCGGTTGCTTTCGGCGTCGAACTCGGTGTAGGTCAGGCGACGGTCACCGAGAACCAGCGCTTCGGCGCGCGGTGTTCTGCGCACCTGGGCGTCGAACAGATCCGCGAGGGTCGTCTCTGGAACGACAGTGTCGGTGTTGTTCCACGTGTTGACGGTGGCCGCGATCTCTTCGTCGCCGAGCAGAGCGACGTCGCCTACCGGGAGGTCCGGGTTTCGACCGATCGAATCGAGAACGCGAAGCAGACGGTTGGCGAATGTCGCCACTGTGGATTGGTCGAACAGATCCGTTGCATAGGTGAACGACGCCGACATCGACCCCGAGTCCCCAGGGGTGACGGTCAAGTGCAGGTCGAACTTCGCCGTCCCGACTGGGGCGCCAACTGCCGCGATCTGCAGTCCGGGTAGCTCGAACATTGTCGGCGTGAGGTTCTGGAAGGACAGTGCCACCTGGAACAACGGATGGCGGGCTGTCGATCTGACCGGATCGATGATCTCGACGAGCCGCTCGAACGGTAGGTCCGCGTGCGCGAAGGCGGCGAGATCCTGATCGAGGGTGTGGTTCAGCAGGTCCGTGAACGGTGCTGCCGTGTTCACCTGGGTTCGCAATGCCAAGGTGTTCACGAACATCCCCACGAGTGCATCGAGCGACTCGTGCCCTCGTCCCGCGATGGGCGAGCCGATGGTGATGTCAGCACTGTTGCCCAACCGGGCAAGCAGTGCGGCGAATGCCGCGTGGACCACCATGAACAGGCTCGCGCCTGATCCGACAGCAAGATCACGCAGTCGATCGGCGGTGTCCGAGCCGATCGTGAAGTGAATCTCCTTGCCGCGGTAGCTCTGACGGGGCGGACGTTGCCTGTCCGTCGGCAGACTCAACAGGTCCGGAATTCCGGCGAGTGCAGAGGTCCAGAACTGAATTTGTCTCTGAGCATCGACGGAGGGATTCTCATCCGCGCCGAGCAGATCATGTTGCCAGAGCGCGTAATCCGCATACTGCACGGGCAACGGTGTCCACTGTGGAGCTTCGCCGCGAGACCGCGAAACGTAGGCACCCATGACGTCGGCGGCCAGGGGTCCGAGCGATGATCCGTCCGATGCGATGTGATGCATGACGACGGCGAGCACATGTTCGGTCTCGGAGATTCGATACAGAGCGGTCCGCAGTGGTACGTCAGTTGTCACGTCGAATCCGGTGCCGGCAAGAGCAAAGAGCCGCTGCGACGCTTCGGCTTCGGTGACGTCATGCGGAACCAGATCGAGATCCACCGAAGACTCGGGCAGGATTTCCTGGCGAGGACCGTTCGGGGAATCCGGATAGTAGGTACGCAACGACTCGTGGCGTTGGACCACGTCACGAAGCGCGAGAGCCAACGCCGGCGCGTCCAGGGTTCCGCTCAGACGAAGCGCCAGGGGCAGGTTGTCCGTGGCAGCCGCGGTGTCGAATCGATTGAGGAACCACATCCGATTCTGCGCCGGTGAGAGCGGAATACGTTCAGGTCGCGGTCGTGCTTCCAATCGGGGCTGATCATCACGTTCTGCCGAGTCTGCCACCAGTGCAAGTTCTGCGACGGTCGGCGCCTCGAACAGCGCCCGAACCCCGAGTTTGATCCCGAACGTGGCGTTGACTCGGGCAATCGCCCGAGTCGCGCTGAGCGAGTTTCCACCCAGCTCGAAGAAACTGTCTTCTGCGCCGACGGTACCGGTACCGAGAACGTCGACAAAAGCGCTCGCGACACGAATCTCTGCGAGTGTGGTCGGCACCCGGAACATCGCCGAGGCGATGAACTCCGGAACGGGAAGTGCTGCGCGATCAAGCTTTCCGGCCGGAGTCAGGGGTAGCAGATCCAGCAGGATCACGGCACTGGGCACCGAGGCACGTGGCAGCACCGCGGATACGGCTTCGAGGACGGACTCCGCCGACACCGCATCTGTGGTGGTGACGTAACCGACGAGTTGATCGCCGAGAGAGTCATGTCGGTGAACAGTGGCGGCAGCAGCGCTCACTCCGCGAACGGAGGCGAGCGCTGATTCGATCTCCCCCAGTTCGATGCGGAGCCCGCGAAGCTGAACTTGGGCGTCGGATCGTCCGATGTACGCCAGTTCGCCCTGCTCGGTCCAGGCGACGACGTCGCCGGTCCGGTACATCCGCGCGCCCGATGCACCGAACGGGTTCGCCACGAAGCGTTCTGCGGTCAATGCCGCGCGCCGGTTGTACCCACGTGCCAGGCCGGGTCCCGACAGATACAGCTCGCCCCTGACACCGACGGGGACGGGATTGAGGGCGGAATCGAGGACCAGAACGTGTGCGCCTTCGAGCGGAATACCGATCGTGACGGGCGAGAGTGACGTGTGACGGTGTTGCTCGCCGTCACCGACCAGAGCTGCAGTGTCGTGGAGAGCCCCGGTCTTGGTGATGACGATGGTGCTCTCGGTCGGCCCGTAACTGTTGAAGAGTCTTGTCTGGCTGGGAAAACGGTCGAGTAGCTGCGGCGGAAAGACGTCGCCGCCGAGCACGACGACTTCGAGATCCGACAAAATGCCTGCGTCGACGGTGGTCATCGCAGCAGGAGCCGTCACCACATGGGTGACGCGATGACGCCGGATCACGTCGGTGAGTTCCTCGCCGGCAATGACCGACGGAGGTGTGATCACCATCGTGGCACCGGCGGTGAACGCAAGGATCATCTCGAACATGGACGCGTCGAAGCTGGCCGAGGACAGTCGCAGTACCCGAGAGTCGCGCGATACCGCCAGATCAGTGCGGGTCCGAGCGGAGAACACGGACAGTCCCCGGTGAGTGACAGCGACGCCCTTGGGGAGACCGGTCGAGCCTGACGTGTAGATCAGGTAGGCAACATGATCCGCGTGCAATGGGCGGATCCGATCGGCATCGTCGACCTGCGCAGCGAGGTAGCGATCGAGGTCGAGATAGTCGATCTCGATCGTATCGATTCCGTTCGGAAGTGTTGGCGCCGTCTCGGAGTCGGTGATCACGACCAGCGCTGCAGAGTCTGCCAGCATGTGTGCGATGCGCTCGTCGGGATACGTCGGATCCACCGGAACGTACGTTGCTCCGGACTTGGCAACAGCCCACAGTGCGAGGATGGACTGCGTCGAACGTGGAAGAGACACCGCAACAGCTGTTTCGGGGCCTATCCCACGTTCGATGAGGAGCCGAGCCAGCTGTGAGGATCGCACATCCAGCTCGCTGTACGTCATCTCACCGTACGACTCGGAAACGATTGCCACATTCGCGGATTCCGAGTGCAGGGTCAACAGATCTGCCAGGGTGCGAACCGTTGGCGCTGACGGACCGAATGCCGAAGTAAGTCTGGTGTATTCGTTCTCGTCCAGAACGGCGATATCCGCGATTGCCACTTCCGGAGTCTCGACAATCTGCGCGAGAATCCGGTGGAACCGCTGCGCAAATCCGTCCACGGACGTGCCGGTGAAGAGGTCTGTGGCGTATGTCCAGGTGAGATTCAACGAATCTGCGTGCTGGACCATCGTGATCTGGAGGTCGAACTTTGCCGCGGCGACTGCGTTGTCCACGGCTTCGATCTCGAGACCAGGCAGCGTGAACGCAGCGGTTCCCTCTTGCTCCTGAGACAGAGCCACCTGGAAGATCGGCGCGTGGGCCTGGGAGCGAGCGGGTTGCAGTATGTCGATCAGCCGCTCGAATGGTAGGTCGGCATTCTCGAACGCAGTGAGGTCAGTGGCTCGCACCTGCGCCAACAGATCGAGGAACGACATCGCCGGGGTGAGACGGCTGCGTAGTGCCACCGTGCCGACGAACATTCCGACCACGTCGTCCAGCGCTTGTTGGCCGCGTCCGGAAATCGGTGTCCCGATCACCACGTCGTCGGTCGCACCGAGGTTGGACAGGAGCACCGCGAGGGCCGCCTGGAGCACCATGAAGGTCGTGGCGCCCTGTGTGCGGCCCAACTGCCCGAGTGCAGTGACCATCGCGGGCGCCAACACCAGTTCGGTGTTCGCTCCGCGCAGCGACGCAATCGCCGGCCGCGGGAAATCGGCCGGAAGTTCGAGAAGCTCCGGCGCGCCGGCCAACTGGCCACGCCAATACTCGGCCTGCGCCGAAGCAAGACTGGTCTGATCACTTTCCGAACCGAGGACCTGGTGTTGCCACACGCTGTAATCCGGATACTGAACAACCAACGGGGCCGGTGACGGCTCCGTACCCGAACGGCGCGCCGAGTAGGCCAGAACGAGATCCCGTGCGAGCGGCGCCACTGACGCACCGTCCGCGGCTATGTGGTGAATCACGGCGACCAGGATGTGTTCGTCAGCCGAGAGCTCGAACAGGTTTACCCGCAACGGGATTGCTCTGGTGACGTCGAACCCCTCGTCCACAGCGCCGACAATCTGATCGGCAACCTGTTCGGGAGAAACCACCGTGTGACGAAAAGGAACGTCGACGTCGTCGAGAATCCGCTGGAAAGGCCCTTCGGCATCGTCAGGGAATATCGTCCGCAAGGATTCGTGGCGAAGAACGATGTCCGACAGAGATTCTCGGAGAGCCACTGAATCCAGCCGGCCGCGCAGGCGAAGGACGAGCGGGATGTTGTACGCGGGCGAGGCAGGATCGTATCGATTGAGAATCCACATTCGCGATTGCGCCGGCGAGAGCGGGATTCGCTCGGGCCGAGGCCCGGCGGCCAGAGCGGGCCGCGTTCCGCTCTGCGTTGCATCGACTGCCACAGCGAGGGCCGCGACTGTCCTGGCATCGAAGAGAACCCGAACCGGGAGGGTGACTGAGAGTTCGGTGCCGACCCGTCCCATCACTCGGGTAGCACTCAGAGAGTTTCCACCGATGTCGAAGAAGTCGTCCGTGATGCTGACCTGGTCGACTGCCAGGACGTCACCGAAGATCCGGCCGATCAACTCCTCCGTCTTCGTGACGGGTGCGACATACGCATTCCGGCGCATCGTCGGGGCAGGCAGCGCGCGGAAATCGACCTTTCCGGCCGGCGTCAACGGAATTTCCTCGAGAACGATCACCGAGGAAGGAACCATGTGTGCCGGCAGTCGACTGGAGACGAAGGTGCGCACTTCTTCCGGATCCAGATGACCACCGACCACGTACGAGTGCAGTCCGACGGTGTCGTCTGCTGTCGTCACCGCAGTTCGTACGCCAGAGTGCGCACCGAGCACCGCGTCGATCTCACCGAGTTCGATGCGGAAACCGCGAATCTTGACCTGCGAGTCACTGCGGCCGAGATACTCGATTTCCGTTCCACGACGTCGCACGAGGTCTCCGGTGCGGTACATCCGCTGCCCCGAACGTGAGGGGTCGGCAACAAATCGAGACGCTGTCAGGTCGCCGCGATGGTGGTAACCGCGGGCAAGTCCACGGCCGGTCAGATACAGCTCACCCGTCACTCCGTCTGGAACCGGACGGAGGCGAGAGTCGAGAACATGTGCGACGGTGCCGCGAACTGAACTACCGATGGTGATCCGATCAGTCGCAGACATGGGCCCCGCGAGGGTAGCCATGACGGTGGCCTCGGTGGGACCGTATGCGTTGAACATCTTTCGCGTCGACGCCCATAGCGCGACCAACGCAGCGTCGCACGCTTCACCGCCGACGATCACGGTACCGAGATCCGGAACCTCTGCCGGTTCGATCGTAGCCAGGGCCGCCGGGGTCACAAATGCGTGACTGATCTTCGACGCCCGCATGAGGGCCGCGAGTTCGCTTCCGCCATAGATGCCCGTGGGAACAACATGCATCGCGGCACCGGCACCGACAGCCATGGCCAGTTCGAGCACCGATGCGTCGAAGCTGGGTGAAGCGAAATGCATCGTGCGACTGAGGTTGTCGAGTTCGTATCGGCGAACCTGCTCGTCGACCAGCGCCGCGAGACCCGCATGGGAGACGACGACGCCCTTCGGAGTGCCGGTCGATCCCGACGTGTAGATGACGTACGCGGTGTGGTCCGTGCGAATCGGTGACGTGCGCTCGGAATCGAGGATTCGCGTGTCACTGACGTCGTCGCGATCAAGCGACGCCACTACTTCTTCCGTCAGCGTCAGGACTGCTCCCGAATCAGTGAGCATGTGCTCGATTCGCTCGGCCGGGTAGCTCGGGTCGACGGGTACGAACGCCGCTCCGGTCTTGGCAACGGCCCAAGTGGCGAGTACAGAAGATGCCGACCGCGGAATGGCGATCGCCACTACCGATTCAGGGCCGATCCCTCGAACTACGAGTGCCCGCGCCCACCGATTGGTACGCCGGTCTACATCGTCGTAAGAGAGTTCGAGGTCGCCGCACAGTATGGCCGGACCACCGTTGGATTTGATGACCCCGGCCGTGAGGATCTCCGGCAGTGTCAGCTCCGTCAAGGCGACCGACTGGGCAGTTCCCTGACGTTCGATCTCTGGCATCGTCCGCAGATCGAGGTCGCCGACCACTGATTCGGGTTGGGCGACAACAGCGTCGAGAATGGCGACGAACCGATCCGCGAGCTCGCGCACAGTCGATTCGTCGAAGATGTCGAGGGCATAGGTCCACGTCGTGGTCACCGACCCGTCCGGGCGCGGCGACGAGACATCCAGTTGGAGATCGAATTTCGAGATCGGAGCATCCAACGGGACCTGAGAAACTTCGAGGCCGGGAAGCTTCACGGATGGGGTCGGAATATCGCCGGTCGCGAGTACCACCTGGAAGAAGGGGTGGTGCGCCGTCGAGCGAGGCGGGTCGAGCACCTCGACGAGACGCTCGAACGGAATATCTGAGTGGGCAAATGCCGAGAGGTCGGCGTTACGGGTCGATTCGAGCAATCCGCGGAACGAAGCCGTCGGATCCACCTGAGTCCGGAGAACCACGGTTCCGACGAACATGCCGACGAGGTTGTCGAGGGCCTGATCGCCGCGTCCGCTGACCGGGGTGCCGATCGCGATGTCGGACTCCCCCGCCATCCGAGACAGCAGTACCGACAACGCCGTGTGCAGCACCATGAACGGTGTGGACCGAGTGCTGCGAGCCAGGGATTCGACGGCGCGGTGCGTCTGCGCCGAGAGGGTCGACGACACCGTCGCACCTCGATAGGACGCGACTGTGGGATGCGGCCGATCCGTCGGGAAATCGAGACGGGTCGGGACGTGCGCCAATGCAGCGCGCCAGTATTCGATCTGGCGCGATGCCTCCGATTCCGGATCGTCCTCGTTGCCGAGAGAATCGATCTTCCAGAGCGTGTAGTCCGCGTAGTGAACGCTCAACGGCGACCACTGTGGCGCGGTTCCCGCGAGCCGTGACGCGTAGGCCGTCATCACATCCGCGGCCAGTGGTTGCATCGACCAACCGTCGCCACTGATGTGGTGGACGACGAGTACAAGAATATGCTCCCGACCAGACGTCCGGAGAAGCGAAGCCCGCACCGGAACCTCGGTGGTCACGTCGAACCCGGCACCGACCAATTCGCCGATAGCCGCGACGGGGTCACTGACATCCGCGGGTTCGAGAGCAACTGGCGCGTCGTCGAGAATGCACTGGTAAGGACCTTGATCCGAATCAGGATAGAGTGTGCGCAGCACCTCGTGCCGGTCGATGACATCGCTGATCGCCTGGCGCAAAACCTGAATGTTCAGGTTGCCGGACAAAGCGAGTGCTGCCGCAATGTTGTACGCCCCGGATTCCGGATCGAATCTGTTGAGGAACCACATACGCTGCTGGGCCGGTGAGAGCGGAATCTGGTCCGGTCGAGGGCGGGGTCCGAGTTCGGTGAACCTGGACGGCGCGCTGCCGGCGACGAGTCCGGCCAGCGCACCAACTGTCGGAGCGTCGAACAGGTCTCGGACACCCAGAGTCGATCCCAGTGCCGAGTTGATCCGTGCCACCACCCGCGTAGCCGTCAGAGAGTTGCCACCGAGCGCGAAGTAGTCGGCGGTGAGGCCGATTTCGCTCACACCGAGGAGTTCGGCAAAGATCGCGGCAACGGCCTTTTCGAGTTCGGTGACGGGAGCGACATACTCAGCTGCCGCCGAATCCGGTTCCGGCAGCGCACGCCGGTCGAGTTTTCCGTTGGGGCCCAGCGGCATCGACGTCAAGAACACGAATGCGGAGGGAACCATGTAGGTAGGCAGCTTCGCCTGCGCGTGCGCGCTGAGAAGGGCACTGTCGATTGCCGAATCAGCTGTCACGTAGGCGATCAGACGATCCTGACGTACGACGGTGGCGGCCGAGAGAACTCCCGACAGTTCCAACAGGACCCCGTCGATTTCTCCGAGTTCCAAGCGCTGCCCGCGAAGCTTCACCTGGAAGTCGGTACGACCCAGATACTCGATCTCACCGGTGGAGTTCCACATGACGAGGTCGCCGGTCCGATACATCCGGCCGGGACCGAAGGGGTTGGCTACGAAACGATCTGCTGTCAAGTCAGAGCGTTGCACGTAGCCGCGGGCGAGTTGGACTCCCGCGAGATAGAGTTCTCCCGCCACTCCGATCGGGCTCGGCGCGAGGCGGTGGTCCAGCACATAGGTCTGCGTGTTCCAGACCGGAGCGCCGATCGGCACCGGACCTGTTGCGGCGGCATCCGTCTGGTGGAAAGTGACGTCGACGGCAGCTTCGGTGGGACCGTAAAGATTGTGCAGACGTGCACCGAATCGTTCGTGGAAGCGAACGACCGTCGCACGCGGAAGTGCCTCGCCGCTGGCGAACACCTGACGAACGGATCGACGTTGTGCGAGATCGCCGTCGACGAGGAAGACGTCGAGCATCGACGGGACGAAGTGCAAGGTGGTGACACCTTCGCGAGCGATCAGCTCGGAGAGGTACCGAGAATCGCGATGTCCATCGGGTTCTGCAACTACCAGTCGCGAGCCGGCGACGAATGGCCAGAACAACTCCCACACCGAGACGTCGAAGGTGGCGGGTGTCTTGTGCAGCACGACGTCGTGACGGCCGAGCGGATATTCATGTTGCATCCACAGCAGGCGATTGACTATCGCTCGATGCGACACTGCAACGCCCTTGGGCTTTCCGGTGGACCCGGATGTGAAGATCACATAGGCAACGTGATCCGGCGATACACGACCGAGACGCTCGACGTCTGCGAACCGCTCGGTGGAGTACCCCGAAAGATCGATCTCGTCGAGAAGTACGGGGTTGACCCCATCTGGCAGCGATGTGGCGTCGGCCGCGACCGACAGGACGACCGACGGTGCTCCGATGTCGAGCACGTACCGGATCCGCTCGTCCGGATGCTGCGGATCGATCGGAAGATACGCACCGCCGGCTGCGATGACGGCGTGCACTGCCACCACGTACTGCGCGCTCCGGTGCAGAGCGATCGCGACCAGTGACTCCGGCCCGACGCCGCGTTCTACGAGGTGACGAGCGAGAGAGTTGACCTGGGACCGGAATTCTCCGCGACTGATCGTCGTGCCCGCGAAGGTCAGTGCAGCATCGGCCAAGTCGGCGATACCCGAGTCGACGATTTCCGAGTCGGCGCCGAGTAGGTCGAGCAGCGTCTTGTCAGCGATGACGTGGGAAGTGTTGTTCCACTCGTCGAGCACGAGCCGACGTTCGGCATCGTCGAGAGAGTCGATGTCCCGGATGCGGACACTCTCGTCGGTCATCGCAGCGAGTATCGATGCGAGACGTCCGCCCAGACGCACCGTGGCGTCGTGGTCCATTGCGTCGGGTGCGTACTCGATGGTGAGACGGAGGCTCGGTTCGAGGACGGTGACCAGCGCCAGCGGGTAATGAGTCGCGTCTGCGACCTCGATACCCGTGACGCGCATCCCGGCGATGTCCGTCGCGGATTCGAGCGCCGAACGATCCACGGGATACGACTCGAACACCGTCAACGTGTCGAACACCGCGCCGGCGCCCACCGCCGACTGCACCTCGGCAAGACCGACGTGATGGCTGTCAAGCAACCGGACCTGCTCGGACTGAACTTGTTCGAGCAGTTCGGAAACCGAACCGTCCGGGTCCACGCGGACCCGAACGGGGACGGTGTTGATGAACAGGCCGAGAATGTCTTCGACCCCGGTCAGCGACGCGGGTCGACCGGAGACGGTGGCGCCGAACACGACGTCGTCACGCCCGAGCATTCCACCCAGCAGCAGGCCCCATGCTGTCTGGACGACGGTGTTGACCGTGACCCCGGTGCGCTTGGCCAACGCGACGACGGCCTCGGTCGACGAGGCTTCCAGCGGGACTTCGACATCCACGGGAACTGCGTGCACGGAGGACTCCGTACGGTGTGGTGCGATCAGCGTCGGTTCATCTACTCCAGACAGTGCGCCGATCCACCTGTCCAATGCCGCGCCGTTGTCTTGTTCGGCGAGCCAGTGCAGATAGGTGCGATACGACCGAGCGGGAACCGGCAGCGACGCGTCTGCGGCGTAGAGCGACAGAAGATCGCGCACCAACAACGGCATGGACCAACCGTCGAAGAGAATGTGGTGATTGGTCACGATCAGGTGCGCCGAATCCGCACCCTGGCGTACCAGGACTGCACGAAGCAGTGGGGGCGCGCTCAGATCGAACGGTGCCGTGCGCTCGAGTTCCGCGACGACGTGCGGATCATCCCCGAGCGCCTCCCGCCATGGAGTTGTCACGGAATCGAGAACGAGCTGTGCTGCAACGCCGTTCGAGTCGTACACGAAAGCAGCCCGAAGTGCGGTGTGGCGCTCGAACAGTCTCGAAAGCGAACGCTGTAGTCGATCGCTGTCGACGATCCCGGCGAGGGACAGAACGATCTGGCCGGTGTAGACGTCGACGGCATCGGCGGTGAGGCCGGCGTGAAACTGGAATCCGGCTTGCAGCGGCGAGAGCGACCAGATGTCCTCCAGGTGGCCGAACTGCTTCTCCCACAGTTCTATTTCGTCCTGCGAAGCCGAGACCAGAGGAACGTCTGACGGTGTGAGGCCGGCATGATCACCGACGGAGGCGGCAATCTTCTCCAGTTCGACGCGCCACGCCGTCGCGAGCTCCGCGACTGCAGCGGGTTCGAAGATACCTTCGGGGAAAGCAAATGACGCCGAAAGGAACTCGCCTTCCGGACCGTCCACGACGGCGGCATTGATGTCGATCGCATAACTGACCGCGAGATCGCTTCCGCTGCCGTTGTTGAGATCGATTCCGGCGTCGGGAATCCAGCCCGCGGCCCGCAATTCGTCACCGAACTCCGCGGTGGACATCTTGCCCAAGTAGTTGAAACCGATCTGCGGTTCCGGGCCGGTCAGCATCCCTGCACGTCGGAGCAGCCCGTAACCGATACCGGACCCCGGCGTGGTTCTCAGCTGTTCCTTGACGGATTTCACGACCGCCGGCGTGTCCACTCCGAGTCCGGTGAGATCGATCCGAACCGGGTACACCGCCGTGAACCAGCCGACGGTCCTGGACAGGTCGGCACCGGGCAGCACGGCTTCGTCTCGTCCGTGACTTTCGAGCGAGACCAGCATCCGCTGTGATCCGCTCCAGGTGCGCAATGCCAGGGCAAGCGCACTGAGCAAGCCGTCGTTGACACCGGTCCGATAGTGCGACGGTACCGCGCGCAACAGGTGATCTGTTGTGTCACGGTCGATGTCGACCCGGACCCGACGCAGTGACGACCCTCGGTCCCGTTCCGCATCGAGAGGACGCGAACCGATCGGCGCACCATCGGAGTCGACGACCTCACGCCAGTACTCGAGTTCCGCCGACGGTGACAGCTCGGTGAGTCCGTGCGACCAACGCCGCAGTGACGTTCCGACGGGCATCAGTACCGGCGTGCCACCGTGAACGATCTGTTGCCAGGCTACAGCGAAGTCCGGAAGGAGAATCCGCCACGAGACGCCGTCGACAACCAGATGGTGGATGACGACCACCAATCGGCCCGAATCGTGCGTCGAGTCGAGCCAGACGATCTGAGCAGTATCTCCGCGGTACGGATCGAGCCTCGACGCGGCGTCCGCGGTCGCCTGGGTGAGAGCTTCCTCGAACTCGGGGGTTCCGGGTAGCGCTTCG
Source organism: Rhodococcus sp. P4_E4 (assembly GCF_056401575.1). NCBI lineage: Bacteria > Bacillati > Actinomycetota > Actinomycetes > Mycobacteriales > Nocardiaceae > Rhodococcus > Rhodococcus sp. P4_E4. The sequence goes on from NZ_JBFUJB010000018.1 coordinate 40,856, forward strand.
GTGACGGTCCGACGAACCCATGTATCGACAGCACAGCCAGGGGCAATGTCGAATCCGGAGTGGTCGGGCAGCAAACGCGCGCGAAGAGCGTCGTGTTGATCGACAACTACTTGAAGAGTTGCCGCGAGGCGCGAGAGATCAAGTCCGACAGGAACACTGACCGACACGGCTTGATAGAAGGTGTCGATGCTGCCGGCCGTGCCCAGTATCTTGGCTGCGATCGGGGTCAGCGGGACAAACCCCACTCCCTTACCCGGCAGTTCTTCGAGTACGACCGATTCATCTGCCGGGAGTGCGATTTCGGCCAATCGCGCCACCGTCTTGCGTTCGAACACGTCGCGAGGAGTGAAGACAACTCCGGCGGCTTTTGCTCGAGAGACGAGCGAGATCGCGACGATGCTGTCTCCACCCAGCGCGAAGAAGGAATCGTCGACGCCGACTCGCTCGACGCCGAGTACCGACGCAGCGGCGTCGGCGATGATGCGCTCGACCGGACCGCTCGGCGCCCGGTAGTTCTGAGCCGCCGAACGAAATTCCGGTTCGGGTAGCGCCTGGCGATCGAGCTTGCCTGCCGGGGTCAGTGGCACTTCGGCCAGCGGTATCAGCTGGGACGGCACCATGTGAGCGGGCAGGAATCGAGATGCGTGTGCGATCAACGCTTCTTCGTCGAGATCGTGTCCCGGCTTGATCTTCACATACGAGTACACGGTGCCGCCGGCAAGCGTCACCACGAAATCGACGGATTCATGGCGTGCGAGCACAGCGTCGATCTCACCGAGTTCGATGCGAAGTCCATTGACCTGCACCTGGAAATCGGAGCGGCCGACGTACTCGAGTTCGAGAGTCCGAGTCCAGCGGACCACGTCTCCGGTGCGGTACAACCGAGTTCCGCCGCCGAGAGGATCGGCGACAAAACTCGCAGCGGTGAGAGCTGAACGTGAGTGGTAGCCCTGCGCCAATCCGGGGCCACCGAGATACAGTTCACCGGCCACCCCGGCCGGCACAGGTCGCAACCAGCGGTCGAGAACCATCAGATGCGCGCCCTGAATCGGAGAACCGATCGTGATGGCCTCGTCCGACGCCAGCGGGGGTGTCGTGGTGATGACGATGGTCGACTCGGTGGGGCCGTAACTGTTGTAGAACCGGCAGATCGGGCCGAAGCGTCGAACCAGGTCCGGCGGGCACACGTCACCTCCGACAACCACAGCTTCGAGATCCGGAAGATCGGTGGCGTCCACCGTGCCCAGAATTGCCGGCGCACTGATGATGTGGGTGACGCGCTCGCTGCGCAGCAGTTCTGTGAGCTCGCCGCCGCCGTAGACATCTGCCGGAGCGATGACCATCGTCGCCCCGGCACTGAACGCCTGAACCATTTCGAAGACGGAGGCGTCGAAACTCGCGGACGAGAATCGCAGAACTCGCGAATGCGCACCGACGCCGAGTTCGGGGCGACCCCACGCGGTGAAATCGACCAACGCATTGTGCGTGACGGCAACACCTTTCGGTGTACCGGTGGAACCGGACGTGTAGATCAGATAGGCGATGTGATCGCTTCGCAACGGCGCCGTGCGGTCAGAGTCGTCGACGACGGACTCGTCGCCGACAAAGCTGAAGGCGTCGATCGAGATGCAGTCCAGATCGACGGGCAGCATCTGATGGACAGTCGAATCAGTAATTCCCACAACAGCATTACTGTCCCCGACCATGTGACCGATTCGTTCGACCGGGTACGTCGGATCGACCGGAACTGATGCAGCGCCGGTTTTGGCAACCGACCACCACGCGATGACGGCATCGATGGATCGAGGCAGCGCGATCACGACACTGGTGCCAGGACCCACTCCGCGCCGGATCAGCATTCGAGCGAGTACGTTGGAGCGACGATCGAGTTCGCGGTAGCTGAGCTGCTGGGTACCGCAGCTCAGTGCGATCCCCTCAGACGACGCCGCGACGCCGTGGGCGAGAATCGTGGGCAAGGTCATCGGTGCCAGTGCGTCAGGGCCGCGTGCCGGAACGAGCGACTTCCGCTCGGCTTCGCTCAGGATCTCGAGATCGTGAACACGAGTGCCCGGCAGCGCTTGCGTGTACCGGGACAGCAGTTCGACGTATCGGCGGACATGGTCGCTCAGGACATCTGCGGTGTACAGATGGGGATTGGCTTCGAAATCGATTCGCGGCGCCTCTCCCGAGGCACTCGGATAGATGTTGACCGACAGGTCTTCCACCGGCCCTGTCGACAAGATGTGGAATCGACCAGTCACCGACCCCAGGACCACTTCGGGGTGAAAGTTCATGATGTTGATCGCGGGACCGAAGAACCCACGCTCGGCACCGACGCCTCGATCGCGCCTCATGTCCTCGGTGCGGTACCGCTGATGTCTGAGCGCGCCGGTCAGTTCGAGCGAGGCAGCCGCGCTCAATTCGGCAACCGTGGTCGAAGCGGTCACCGCGAGGCGCAGCGGAACGACGTTGGAGATCATGCCACCCGAACCACGCAGAACCCTGTTCGTTCGCGCGGTCACCGGCAAACTCAGCACTACGTCTTCGGTGCCGGTCACCCGGGCGAAGTAGAGCGCGAAGGCAGCCACCGCCGCCGCCGAAGAGAACTCGTCCGCCTTCGCCGTCGCGTTCGCACTGTCGAGTGTTCGGCCGACCACGACCGCACCCGGTGTGGCGTCCATCCGCTTCCCGGCCAGACTTGCCACGGCCGGAAGCTCTGCTGTCTTGGCTGCCCAGTAGTCCTGATCTCGGCGGAATCGCGGCGAGTGCCGATACTCGGCCTCGGCGTCGTGCACGGCCAGAAGATCGGTTGCCGACGATTCGGGGACTGAAAGGCCGGCGACCTCCGCTGAGTAGAGCTCGGCGATGCGTGTCATGAAGTTCATGGCGCCGTAGCCGTCGAGGACCAGATGATGGATCCGGCAGTACCAGAACTGGCGGTTCGCGCCGACGCTCAGGACGGCTGACTTCACCAATCGATCGGCGAGTAGATCAAAAGGTCGGGTGTACTCCTGCCGCATCCACTCGAGTGCGGCTGCCTCCGGCTCGCGCTCACCGCTCAGATCGACGACTTCGACGCTCTGACTGAGCTCGGAATCGATCTGCTGAAACGGTTCGCCGTCGATCTCGAGCAGTTTCAGCATCCCGGAGCCGAACTCATGCGCTGCTGTGACGCAGGCACTTTCGAGCACCGCCGCGTCGAGAGTCCCGTCGACTACGACATACTGCGCGATCGTGATCGGCACATCAGTGCGCAGTAGCTGGGCAAACCAGATTCCGCGTTGCGCGCTGGTCAGCGGAAAGGGCTCGAAACGTCGATCAGCATGCACAGCGTCGTTCTCTCATCTGCCGAAAAAAGTACCGACGGCCTGCATCGATTGCCGTGGACCTGCGGCGCGAGACGACCGTGCCGACTACCACTCGACACAGTCCGCCGATTGATCAAAGATAGGGTTGCATAACCTTCCCATCTCGTCAAATGGCAAAACAAGTTCCCATGCGATCACATAAAGGATTCCGCCAGGTCTTTTTCTGCAGATCAGACCTGGGATTCGAGTGCGGTCTCAATATTCGGTGCGTCATGCGCCGGGTACGCATGCACCAAGGCGGTAGCGAGTTTGGGTACCGCGTGAGTGAGCGAATGCTCGGCGCTGTGTGCAATCGCGTGAGCTTCGGCAAGCGTTGCCCGGGGATCGATGTCGAGTTCTGCATCGGCATGCAGTCGGTGTCCGATCCACCGCATCTTCAGATCACGAACACCGAGGACTCCGGGTTCGTGCATCAATGCATGCTCGGCGCCGTCCACCAACTCCGGTTCGACGCCGTCCATCAACCGCCGGAAGACGTCTCGCGCTGCAGTCCTGAGCACCGCCACGATGGCCACGGTGATGACAAGGCCGATGATCGGATCTGCCAACGGGAAACCCAGCGCAACTCCCCCGGCCCCCAGAAGGACTGCGAGCGAGGTGAATCCGTCTGTCCGAGCATGCAATCCATCGGCCACCAGGGCCGCTGAACCGATTTGCCTGCCGACCCTGATCCGATACAACGCCACCAATTCGTTTCCGATGAAACCGATCAAACCTGCCGCCGCTACCCAACCGAGGTGCTCGATCTCGACCGGGTTGATCAATCGCCTCACCGCCTCGACACCGGCGATCACTGCCGACAGTGCGATCATGGCGAGCACGAACAGTCCGGCCAAATCCTCCGCACGCCCGAAACCATAGGTATAGCGCCTGGTTGCAGCGCGCCGACCGAGCGCAAAGGCAATCCAGAGTGGGACTGCCGTGAGCGCGTCGGAGAAGTTGTGAATGGTGTCCGCCAGCAGCGCCACCGAACCCGAGATCGCCACGATCGCAACCTGAGCAACTGCGGTGACTCCGAGCGCGACAAGACTGATCTTGACCGCCCGGATGCCGATTGCGCTCGATTCCAATGCGTCGTCAACACTGTCGGCAGCGTCGTGACTGTGCGGGGAGAACACTTCGCGGACTGCCGATCGAAATCCCTTCGGCCCGTGGCCGTGTCCGTGGCCGTGGCCGTGACCGTGGGACGTCTTTGGTTCGTGCGTCATGACGCACCTTCTTCTTGATCGCTACGATCGACCTTCGCCGAGCGCTCCGGGTGTATCTCCCGAAGCTCACCTTCACTACGGTGATGCCCCGGCAATCCTGGTCCGGCATGCTCGGCATTGAAGACCGCATCCGTAACCAGTTGGCGCACATGGTCGTTCTCCAGACGATAGAACACCGTCGTACCATCGCGGCGCGTTCGTACCAACCTTGCCATGCGCAATTTCGCCAGGTGCTGCGACACCGAGGGCGCCGGCTTGCCGACGCGTTCCGCCAGTTCGTTCACCGAGCACTCGCGGTCTACCAATGCCCACAAAACCTGCACACGGGTTGCGTCGGCCAGCATGCGAAACACCTCGACTACGAGGTCGACTTGATCATCGGGAAGCTTGCGGCGACAAACACCACTATCTGCGTTCATACGTAGATAGTAGATCATGCTGGACGCCGAAGATGACCTCTCGTCGATTCACCAGTTGTGCAAAGCTTGGCGGCAGAGCCCTTCGCCACTCGCAGACCGGGAGACAACGATGAGTACCGACGATTGGAACGCAGGAATCATTGCGGAGTTTCGGGAGAACGAGGGCAAGGTAGGTGGCCCCTTCGAAGGTGCGCCCATGGTGTTGGTCCACCACACAGGACGCAAATCCGGACGCGATTTCGTGAGTCCCATGATGTATCTGGCAGACGAGCAGGATCCGAAGACCATCTACGTTTTTGCATCCAAGGCCGGTGCCCCGACCAATCCCGACTGGTACTACAACCTCGTTGCCACCGACCAGGCAGAGGTCGAGATCGGCACCGAAACATACCCGGTCTCCGTCAGCGAAGTAACCGGCGAGAAGCGTGACCGCATCTACGACGAGCAGGCCAGTCGATACCCGGGATTTGCCGAATACGCGGAGAAGACAGCTGGGATCCGCACAATTCCGGTGGTGGCACTGACTCGCGCGTAAATCCTGATCGCGCCTCCCCGCCGTTTCCATCCGGAAACGGCAGGGATCGTTTGTACGGAATCACGACACTGAAGACGCTTTGACCTCAGCCTTCGAATGCCGTCCGAGCAGCACGTATCCGACCCAGGATCCGACAACCACTGTCGCCGCGAGCGCCTGTACCAGGCCTTCGATACTCGCCGGATAGAACACGCCGGTGATGTAGTGCGAGATGAATCCGGTGGACGGCAACTCCGCGATACCGGCCATTCGGCGGGCCCAGTTCTCGAGATTGGTCAGCGGGCAGTCATATCCGACCGCTATCGAACCGGCTCCCCAGACGACTGCAAGAAGGTGGAAACCGATGGTACGACGCCACTTCCACGCCACGAACCCACCCAGCACCACATAGAGGACAAACGCGAAGTGGACGAACACCGTCACTACTTCGATGAGCCGATACACCATCGTCGTCTCCGCTCGTGGCGCGGAAGTCCCGCAACAACCAGACTAATCCGATGTTAGTCCTCGTAGAGGTGATCTACCCGGTGTATGCAGCGGTCGTGCGAGCAGCGGCGGCTGCAGCCGCATCCGGGTCGTCGCCCGATGCGATCGCAGCTTCGGCCCACAGTTCACTGCTTCCCGCGATGAATGCCTTGGCCTCGTCGCTCGCCGACCACTCGGGTGTCTCGAGTGGCGTCGCGATCCCCAGTTCCACGTGTCGAGCCAGCCCGAGCAGTCCCATGTCCCACCCGACACCGACGGCACCTGGACCGTACTCGCCCCACCGATCCGGCTCGACGTCCGCGGCGTGTTCGAAGTCGAACAGCGTTGCACCACTGCCTTTTTCGGCGAGATTCACGGTCACGTAGCTCACATCGCCGCCGTATTCCCAGGTGATGCGAAGTGTTCGAGGAGCATCGCACGCCAAAATTTCGCCGCCGGCGTTGCCCTCGAGCTGATAGTGGCCGCCGATCCTGGCTTCTCCCCCGACCGGCATGAACCATTGGGGAATGCGGTCGAACTCGGCGGTGATCGCCGCCCAGACCGTGCCGATGGGCGCCGCGAGGGTCCGCGACATGCGCAACGTGCGTGTTTTCGACTCGTCACCGCCGAACGGGCTCAGCTCTCGCGCTACCACCTGCAACGAATCAACCGCTCTGTCGACCACGACGCTCCTTGGTTCGGGAAAACTTCAGCTCAGTCGCTGCTGTAGATGTACCGATACTTCTTCTCCAGCGGCACTCTTGCCGATCGCCTTGCAGAGCGCCACGCGCAGCGGAAGCCAGTGTGGACCGTCACCGGACGGCATCAGCGTCGCCTCGAAGGGATGTTCACCATCGAGAGTCCCGACCACCTTCACAGCGCGCCTGGTTCCCAGAAGTTCCGCCGAACCAGGCACCGTCAGAAATGTCGCAAACGCCCCGTCTTTCTCGATGGGAGCGGTGAAGGCGTAATCGAGCGGTTGTGGAGTCTTGTCAGCGGCCATCTCGTGTCACTGTTCCGCAGCGAGTAGGACGTCGGTGTCGAAACAGGTGTGAGTGCCGGTGTGGCACGCGGCGCCCTCCTGATCGACGATCAGCAAGACCGAATCGCCGTCACAGTCGAGTCGCACTTCGTGGACGTACTGGGTGTGCCCCGACGTCTCACCCTTGACCCAGTACTGCTGGCGCGAGCGCGAATAGTACGTCCCCTTACGGGTTTCCAGTGTTCGCGCGAGCGCTTCGTCGTCCATCCACGCGACCATCAGCACATCACCGGTCGACTTCTCCTGCGCAACCGCGCTGAACAGTCCGGCGTCGTTTCGCTTCAGCTTCGCCGCGATTGCGGGATCAAGACTCATATGACGTTTATACCTTCCACCTGTGACTTCCGTGGAATTCCCCTGCTTGGTCGCCGTAGAATGGAAGTTTCTTCGCTTCTCGCTCTGGAAGAGGATCCGACATGAACCATCAACGTCATGACGGCCCACACCCGGAGTACACCTGCCACCTCGTGAACGCGAGCACCGATCGCGTCCCGACCCGCCACATCGTTGTCGGGATCGGCACAGGCCTGAGCGGCAAGAATGTCGTCAGCTACGGATTGACGCTTGCCGCCAAGGAGGATTCAGCACTCCACGTCGTTCACTGCATCACGTCCGAGGACTTGCCTGTCGAAACCGACTCACCACAGTTCGAAACGCGTCTGCACGACGAGATGGTGTCGCAACGCGAACAGACAACCTCGACACTTGCCTCGCACACGGACACCTGGACATACGACTGCACCTACGGCGACCCGGCCGGTGTCATCCTCGCGACCGCGGACAAGTACGACGCCTTCACCATCGTGATCGGCTCACCGCGAAAAGGCGCTGCCTCCGCGGTGAGCCAACTGATACACAGCTCGGTCTCTTCCCGACTGAACCGGCAGAACCGCTATCCCGTGATATCGGTTCCGAGCGGAGTCAGATCGGCGAGATAGCCGAACACGGGGCATGCCCGCCTAGCTGATCGAATAATCCTCGAGCGGAAAGCGTTTCGCTTCGACAAACGCATTGCGTGTAGACGTGGGCCGCAGGATCGCCGCCTCCCCGTGCTGATTGAAGTAGTAGCTCCGCGAAGTCTGGCAACTGCCGCCGTAGAAGACGGAGTCCGCCAGGTTCGCCGTCATCCGGTCCAGGAACTCGGCGTTGGCGGTTTCGGTGACCTCGAACGTCTCCGCGCCACGCCGCTTCACCTCGCCGAACAGTCGATCCATGTGCTGCATCTGGGATTCGATAGTCGTGAAGTAGGACAACCCGCTGTACGAGTACGGACTGGCGAGCGTGAGGAAATTGGGGAAGTAGGGAACCGCGACCCCCTCATAGGCCTGGAAACGGTTGTCGCGCCACCACTTACCGAGGTTTCGGCCCTCACGGCCGATAACCTCGATGGCCGGAAAGTTCACATCCCAGAGGTTGAATCCCGTTGCCAGCACCAGCGTGTCGATCTCGGTCTTGCGGCCGTCGGCCGTGACGATTCCGTCGGCAGCAATGTGGTCGATCGACGTGGTTTCGAGGTGCACGTTGTCTTTGGTGAAGGTACGGAAATAGCTGTTCGAGAACGTGGGTCGCTTGCACCCGAAGTCGTAGTCCGGTGTGAGTTGCTTGCGGAGATGCGCGTCACGGACCTGCGACCGCAGAAACGCTCGTGATGCGGCTGCAGCGCCCTTGTTCAACAGTTTGACCTGCTTGTAATGCAGGACCGCGCTGACCATGATCATTTCGAGTATCGACGAACTGACAGCGCGGGCGATTCGCTGGGTGAGCGGAATGCGCGAGAACAGCTTCTGCACTGCGCTCGGAATGGGGACGTCGATCTTGGGAACGACCCAGATCGGGGTGCGTTGGTAGACGGTCAACTCTGCGGCCTGCCGCGCCACCTCGGGGATCAACTGCACGGCGGTGGCGCCGGTTCCGATGATTGCAGTCTTGGTGCCCGACAAGTCGTAGGAATCGTCCCAGGCGGTGGTGTGGATGATCTTGCCCGCAAATTCGTCGATACCGGAGATGTCCGGTCGATGAGGCTGCGAGAGGAAACCCGTCGCAGTCAGGAGGTACTTGGCAGTGATGTCCGGTGCCCCCTCCACGGATACGACCCAGTGCGAGGAATCTTCGTCCCAGCGGGCTCCGTTGACCACGGCACCGAACGTCATGTGCTTCCGCAGGTCGTACTTGTCCGCGACATGATCGGCGTACTTCTTGAGTTCGGCACCCGGTGCGAAGAGCCTGGACCAGTTCGGATTGGGCTCGAACGAATACGAGTAGGTGACCGACGCGATGTCGACAGCCAAACCGGGATAGCGGTTGACGTGCCAGGTTCCACCCAGATCGTCCTCACGCTCGAGGATCGCCAGGTTGTCCAGGCCCATCCGCTTGAGTTGAATGGCCGCACCCATTCCGCCGAAGCCCGCCCCCACCACTACTGCGTCGTACTGCACTGCCATCGGAGAATCCCTCTCATGAACTGCACACCCATGAACCACGCACCCGTGAACTGCACATCAGAAACTGACACGTCATTCCGTTATTGAGAACGGTATCATTCCAGACGTGACGAAGGCCATGACCCGAGCGGAACGAAAAAGAGCGGAATTGCGCCGCGAGATCATCGACGCATCATTCGAGTGCTTCGCGGAACGCGGCTACCACGCGACCGGAATTGCCGATATCGCAACAACTCTCGGAATCGGTCACGGCACGTTCTACCGATACTTCGAGAACAAGCGCGACATCATCGACCACGTCATCGACGATCTGATCGCAAAGATCATCAGCGCACTCGCCGTCGAAAATGCCCCTGACGCAGCAAATACGTTGGACGAGTACCGCGCCCAGGTCGGTCGCATCGCCGAAGCGCTCCCCCGCATCTTCTTCGACGACCCGCGCATTCCGCGGGTTCTGCTCTTCGAGACGACAGGCGTCGACGCCGATCTCACTGGCCGGATGCTCGATCTACTCGACCAGTCGGCATCGTTGACCGCGGCGTACCTGCATCACGGAGTCGAATGCGGCTATCTACGCGCCGACCTCGACGTCGACAACACTGCGCAGGCCGTCAACGGCATGATGCTGGCAAGTGCGATTCAAGGATTGCGAGCCGATTCGTCCGTCGACTGCACCACGCTGAACCAAGCCATCAGCCGCCTCATGTTCGACGGAATCCGCGCCGAGAACGCCTAGCGAACGACGATTCCCTCGGCACGCATCGCATCCTTGACCTCCGGGATGCTCAGATCGCCGAAGTGGAAGACACTCGCTGCGAGAACTGCGTCTGCGCCCGCTTCGACTGCCGGGGCAAAGTGCTCGACCAGGCCGGCACCGCCACTGGCGATCACCGGTACGTGGACTGCTGCCCGGACAGCGCGGATCATCAGAAGGTCGAAGCCCGCTTTGGTGCCGTCGGCGTCCATGGAGTTGAGCAGGATCTCCCCCACTCCCAACTCGGCACCACGCTCGGCCCACTCGACAGCGTCGATGCCCGTGCCGCGCTTGCCCCCGTGCGTGGTGACCTCCCACCCCGACGGTGTGTCCGGCTGCCCCTGGGGAACGGTGCGGGCGTCGACCGAGAGGACGATGCACTGCGAGCCGAAACGCTCACTCAGTTCCTTGAGCAGTTCCGGGCGCGCAATCGCCGCGGTATTGACGCTGACCTTGTCGGCACCGGCACGCAGCAGACGATCGACGTCCGCGACCGTGCGCACTCCACCGCCGACGGTCAGAGGAATGAAAACCTGCTCGGCAGTACGACTTACGACGTCGAGCATCGTGCCACGATCCGACGTGGAGGCGGTGACGTCCAGGAAGGTCAGTTCGTCGGCGCCCTGAGCGTCGTACGCTGCCGCGAGTTCCACCGGATCTCCGGCGTCGCGAAGATTCTCGAAGTTGACACCCTTGACCACTCGTCCGGCGTCGACGTCGAGGCACGGAATCACACGAACTGCGAGGGTCATGACTGTGGTCCTCCTGAGGACGAAGCGCGCGGATCACCGAGCGCGTTGAGGATATCGAGAATCTCACCGTGGATGCCCGGGGCGGCAGCGAGCACCGACTCCGATTCTACGGTCCACGGGTTGCCGGCCAGATCGGTGACCACCCCACCCGCACCGCGAACGAGAGCGACCCCGGCCGCGTTGTCCCACGCGTTGCGGCCGTAGACGATCGCTCCGCCCAGGATGCCGGCCGCCGTGAAAGCGAGATCGACTCCGGTGGAGCCGTGTATCCGGATCCGCGAGGACACTTTGCTGATCTCGGCGAGGAGGTCGAGACGGAAACTGCCGGGGATCCGGCCGCGACTGTTGACGTTGAGGGCACCCAATCCGACGATCGACGACGCCAGATCGGTTGGCTCCAGCGGCGGTACGGCGATTCCGTTGACCAACAACGGACCGCCGGCACGAGTGGCGTACGTGTGACCGATCAACGGAAGCCAGGTCAATCCGAGCACCGGGACACCATCGTCGAGAAGCGCCAACAGTGTTCCGGCAGTAGGCAATCCGGCCGAATAGTTGAAAGTACCGTCGACGGGGTCGAGAACCCAGACGAGCCCCGAACCGACGTCTGGGCCGCCGAATTCCTCGCCGTGCACCTCGATGCCGGTCTGCTCGAACAACTCCGCGGTCAACCGCTTCTCGAGCGCAAGATCGACCTCGGTGGCAAAATCACCCCAGCCCTTGCGGACCGCACTCGGGGCGCCGACACCGGCGACGAACTGATCGTGGACGCCATCGAGAAGCCGACCCGCAATCGCGAGAAGTTCGTCGAGGTCACGCGTCGGAGTCATCTGGAAAATCTATCCGGAAACTGCTGCCAGCGCTTCGGGGAGAGTGAAGCGACCGGCATACAGCGCCTTGCCCACGATCGCGCCCTCGACACCCTGATCAACCAGGCTGGAAATGGCGAGCAGATCCTCGATGGTCGACACACCACCGGAGGCGACGACGTGAGCGTCGGTGACAGCGCAGACCTGACTGAGAAGTTCGAGGTTGGGACCGGTGAGTGTGCCGTCTTTGGAGACGTCGGTGACGACGTAACGGGTGCAGCCGTCGCGATCGAGACGGGCCAGGGTCTCCCACAGATCGCCGCCGTCGGTGACCCAGCCGCGCCCACGGGTGCGGTACTGGCCGTCGACCAGACGAACGTCGAGTCCGACGGCGATCTTGTCGCCGTACTTGGCCAATGCACGGGCACACCACTCGGGATCTTCGATAGCGGCGGTTCCGAGATTGACGCGGGCACAGCCGGTGGCCAGTGCAGCTTCCAGGGAAGCGTCGTCGCGGATTCCTCCGGAGAGTTCCACCTTGACCGTCAGGTCGCCGATGACGCCTGCCAGCAGTTCACTGTTGGACCCACGCCCGAAAGCGGCGTCGAGGTCGACAAGATGCACCCATTCGGCACCGTCGTTCTGCCACGCAAGAGCAGCGTCGCGGGGCGACCCGTAACCGGTCTCACTTCCCGCCTCTCCTTGCACGAGGCGAACAGCTTCACCGTTGACAACATCTACAGCAGGCAAAAGGACCAGGCTCACGTGCGGTAACCCTAGTAGGTCAGGACCTCGAACCGTCTTCCGGGTCACCGAACGCTTTTCGGGTCATCCGCTTGGATACGACGCCCATTGCCGCGATCGCAGCAACGACCCCCACGAGACCGATCGCGAGACCGACACCCGGCGAGGGTTTGAGCACGACGATGACGACGGTGGCGACCGCCAACGCAGCCACAGCGGCGCCGAGCGAGAACAACGCCAGACGAGCGAGGGAAAAGTCGTCGCCACGGTTCGGGCCGGAACTCCCGGTCACAAACTCTGCACCCAGTTGCTCAGCAACTCGGCGCCTGCGTCGCCGGATTTCTCGGGGTGGAACTGCGTTGCCGACAACGCACCGTTCTCGACGGCAGCGAGGAACTTTCCGCCGTGATCTGCCCACGTCAGCTTCGGAGGTGCGATGTGCTCGGACGGCGCGAGTTCCCAACTCTGCACACCGTACGAGTGAACGAAGTAGAAGCGGGTGTCGGCGTCGATACCCTTGAACAGCGTGCTCGACTCCGGAGCCTCCACGGTGTTCCAGCCCATGTGCGGCAAAACCTCTGCTTGCAGCCTCTCGACGGTGCCAGGCCATTCGCCGCAGCCCTCCGCCTCGACACCGAATTCAACTCCGCGGTCGAACAGAATCTGCATGCCGACGCAGATACCCAGCACCGGTCGGCCACCGGCCAAGCGTCTACCGATGATTCGGTCACCCTGGACTGCGCGCAGACCTTCCATGCAGGCCGCGAACGCACCGACGCCGGGCACCACCAGACCGTCCGCCGCTAATGCAACCTTCATATCGTTGGTCACCTCCACCTGCGCCCCGGTGCGCGCCAGTGCGCGAGTAGCCGAATGCAGGTTGCCGGAGCCGTAATCGAGTACAGCAATCGTGGAAGCGCTCATGCCCCAACTCTATCGGGCAACCCTGCTGCCGATCACTTTGCCGCCCGCGGCCAGTGCCGGGAGCAGAGCGACAACGACCGCAGAGACCGCGAAGACCCACGCATAGCCGGCAGTCGTGGCCACGAATCCCAACGCCAGTGCACCGATTCCGGTGCCGGCGTCGTAGCCGATGTTCCAGATCGCGCTGGCGGATCCGAGTTGCCTCGGGCCGGCAGCCTGAAACGCCATGACCAAGGATTCGTTCTGCACCGCCCCGAACCCGAGCCCGAAAAGGACCGCCGCGCAGAACAAGACCGGCGTCGACCCGCCGTCGACGTTGATCGCGAACAGCACCAATCCGATGGTCGACGACGCCAATGCCGGCGCGAGTGTCCGACCACTGCCGAGACGATCGGCGATCAGGCCCGCCGAGTACCGGCCGATCAACATCGATCCACTGGCGGTCGCCAACACCACACCTGCAACGGCCGCGCGCTCCGAGATTGCGATCGGCAGTAGAGACGACAGCCCGCCGAACGACGCGGATACACACGCCAGAGCGAGCACCGGGACCAAGACGACGAACACACTCAACCGGGCGGATTCGCCGGTGGGCTGGGCGAAGATCTTCGGCAACCCGGCAATGGCCACCAGCGCGAGTGCCGGGATCAGCGCACCGAGAACGAACACCGGTGTTGCCGACCACCGTTCCATGATCGCAAGCCCCAGCGGAAGCCCCGCCATTTGTGACGCTGCGATCGCGATTCCCTGAGCGCCGGTGGCACGGCCCAGAATTCGTTTGGGCGCCAACTCCGCCACGAGCGCACTGCCGGCAACAGTCAGCATGCCGAAACCGATTCCTCGCACCGCGGAAACCGCCAGGACGGGGCCGGCGTCGGCCGAGATCAACAGCACCAACGACGGTGGACCGAGGAGCAGACATCCGACCGCCAGCACGCGCCGGTAGCCCTGCGTCCGCAACAACCGAGGCACGAGCAGTTGCGTCACGACCGTGGCCGCCATGAAGACACCGGTCACCGATCCGGCGAGCGCATCCGATCCGCCGGAATGCGCAACCAGCAACGGCACCACCGGCAACAGCAACGACCAGCCACCGAAAGCTGCCGCCGCCATGATCAGGACACCGATCATGCCCGGAGTGCGAAGCAACCCCGGCGATGGAGCAGGATCTTGCGTCTCAGACACAGTCACTTTTCGCGTCACAGACGCAGTCACTTTTCGCGTCACAGACGCAGTGCGCCCGCTACCGCCGCCAGAACCGCCAACGCCAGAAGGATTCCCGACGCAAGCTTGTTGACCTTGAACATCGAGTAGGCACCGCCCACGGCAATACCCGCGCCGATGAACAGCAGGTAGGTGAAGAGGACGCTCACAGTGTTCCCTTCGTCGACGGCACGCCACTCACGCGCGGATCCGGCTCGACCGCCTCACGCAGAGCGCGCGCAACGGCCTTGTACTCGGCTTCGGTGATGTGATGCTGATCGCGGCCGTACAGAACCCGAACGTGCAGTGCGATACGTGCATTCAATGCGATCGACTCGAACACGTGGCGGTTGATCACCGCGTGATACGGAACACCCGGGTACCCGCCGATGACGGAATGCACCATGTAGTCGGGCTCACCGGTGTGCACGCAGTAAGGGCGACCGGAGACATCGACCGACGCGTGCGCCAACGTTTCGTCCATCGGGATGAAAGCGTCGCCGAAACGACGGATGCCCTTCTTGTCGCCGAGTGCCTGGCCGAGCGCCTGGCCGAAAACGATCGCGGTGTCCTCGACGGTGTGGTGGGCGTCGATCTCGACGTCACCCTTCGCCTTGACGTCGAGATCGAAGCTGGCGTGCGTACCCAAGGCATTGAGCATGTGGTCGAAGAACGGAACGCCGGTGGAGACGTCGACGATGCCGGTCCCGTCCAGATTCAGTTCGACGACGATGCTTGATTCCCGAGTTGTTCGTTCGATCCGCGCGATGCGATCGCTCATGCCGTCTCTCCTGAATTCGTGTCGACCAACTGGGTGCCTGCGATTTCGTCACTGGCCTTGATGAACGCGTCGTTCTCGGCTTCGAGTCCCACGGTGGCCCGCAGATATCCGGGGATGCCGATGTCGCGGATGAGAACCCCGCGGTCGAGGTATTCCTTCCACGCCTGTGCGCTGTCGGTGAACTGACCGAACAAGATGAAGTTCGCGTCACTGGGAATCACTCGGAAACCGGTGTCCGCCAGTGCCTTCGACACCCGATCACGCTCGGCGGACAAGGCGTGGACACTGCCGAGGGTCTCGTCGGCGTGACGCAGGGCGGCACGTGCCGCCGCTTGCGTGACCACCGAGAGGTGATAGGGCAAGCGCACCAACAACAGTGCGTCGATGAACGCGGGAGCGGCGGCGAGATAGCCGAGTCGGCCACCGGCAAACGCGAAAGCCTTGCTCATGGTGCGGGTCACAACCAGCTTGGCCGGGAACTCGTCGATCAGCGTCATCGCGCTGGGGGCAGCGGAGAACTCCGCGTACGCCTCGTCGACGATCACGATGCCCGGCGCCACGTCGAGGATGCGTCGTAGTTCCGCAATACCGACGCTGTGTCCGGTCGGGTTGTTGGGACTGGTCACGAACACGACGTCCGGTCGACGTTCCTCGATCACTGTGACGGCAGCATCCACGTCGAGTGCGAAGTCGTCCCGACGGAAGACCTCGACCCACTCGGTATCGGTACCGTCGGCGATGATCGGGTGCATCGAATACGAGGGAACAAAACCCATCGCGCTACGTCCCGGACCTGCGAATGCCTGCAACAGCTGCTGCAGAATCTCGTTCGATCCGTTTGCCGCCCACAGATTGTCGACGGTGACCGGTACACCCGTCTGCTTCGACAGGTACGCCGCCAGATCCGTCCGCAACGCGACAGCGTCACGGTCGGGGTAGCGGTGCAGTTCCTTCGCGGCTTCGCGCACGGATTCGGCGACATCGTCGATGAGCGCCTGCGTCGGCGGATGCGGGTTCTCGTTCGTGTTGAGCTGAACCGGCACCGTCAATTGCGGTGCGCCGTATGCCGACTTTCCACGCAGGTTCTCGCGAATCGGAAGGGCGTCGACCGTAATCGATTCTCCAGGAGCACTACTCATCGCAGAGCCTCGAATCGTAGACGCACAGCCTCGCCGTGAGCGGGCAGGTCCTCCGCATTGGCGAGCGTGATGACGTGTCCGGCAACGTCTTTCAGAGCCGACTCGGAGTAGTCGATCACGTGGATCCCACGCAAGAAGGTCTGCACGCTCAGACCGGAGGAGTGACGTGCACACCCGGCCGTCGGCAGAACGTGGTTGGAGCCGGCGCAGTAGTCGCCGAGGCTGACCGGCGCCCATGGGCCGACGAACACGGCACCAGCGCTGGTGACCTGAGCTGCGACACCGGTTGCGTCCTCGGTCTGAATCTCGAGGTGCTCGGCCGCATAAGCGTTGACGACGCGCAGACCAGCGGAAACATCAGAAACCAGTACCGTGCCCGACTGGCTGCCGGTCAGTGCCGTGGTGACGCGTTCGCGGTGCTTGGTGATCTCGAGCTGCGCAGCCAGAGCCTTGTCGACGGCGTCGGCCAATTCGACGCTGGTCGTGACAAGAACGCTGGCGGCCATCACGTCGTGCTCGGCCTGACTGATGAGGTCGGCGGCAACGTGGACCGGGTCAGCGGTGTGGTCGGCGAGGATCGCGATCTCGGTGGGACCGGCTTCTGCGTCGATGCCGACCAGTCCGCGGCACAGACGCTTGGCCGCAGTGACGTAGATGTTGCCGGGACCGGTGATGAGGTCGACCGGGACAAGCTCGGTTCCATCGGTGTCGGTTCCGCCGTAGGTAAGGAGGGCGACGCCCTGCCCGCCGCCGACGGCCCACACCTCGTCGACGCCGAGCATGGCTGCGGCGGCAAGAATGGTCGGGTGCGGCAATCCGCCGAAGTCGGCTTGGGGCGGCGAGGCGACAACAAGCGACCCGACGCCGGCCGTCTGAGCCGGCACGACGTTCATGACAACGCTCGACGGGTACACGGCATTGCCGCCGGGTACGTACAGCCCGACGCGCTCGACCGGCACCCAACGCTCGGTGACCGTGCCACCCGGAACGACCTCGGTGACGGTGTCCTTGCGACGCTGATCGGCGTGCACCTTGCGGGTGCGCTCGATCGCAACCTCGAGGGCTTCCTTGACTGCGGGGTCGAGTTCACGAAGTGCGCGCTCGAGCTCGGCTGCGGGTACACGAACCGAAGCCGGACGAACGCCGTCGAACTTCTCGCCGAACTCGAGGGCGGCTTCTGCCCCGCGATCACGAACAGCTTCGACCATCGGGCGAACCTGATGCAGCACCGCGTCCACATCCACTCCACCTCGGGGAAGCGCGGCGCGAAGTTCGGCCGTGGATGGGGTACGACCACGCAGGTCGGTGCGGGCAAGCATGAGAGTTCCTCTCGTACGCAAACGGGGTGCCTGTGCAAGCGGCAGCAAACCGGTCCGGCATTACAGGCCGAAACAATGCGCCTGAAACACAGAACTGATGTCAATTATCCAGGATAGGCGCACCCCATTTTTCACCGGTCCACCTGCGACGCTCACTGCAGGTCCGGCGCCCGCCGCCGGGCGAGTTCGATCAGCTCGTCCCTTCGGTCGGTCGCCACCGAGATTTCGCGTCCGTCGTGCAGACGAAAGCGGACCCCGGCGCCGGGTGACGCGAGAATTACCCGCATACCTGGGCCGGTCATTCGATAACCGATTCCGGAGCCCATCCCGATATGTACTGCAGTTGCAGACACAACTTCGTCCCACCGAAATACCTGACGCAGCCCCGGAGACAGCGCGATCGACACTCGTTCGACGTCTGTGGTGATGATCACGCGCACCTTCCACATGTACGCGGCCAACCCGAAGGACAGGACCGCGGACAACACGGCGCCGACGTAGCCCGCCGGGTCGTGTTCCACGATCGCCGCGAACCCGCAGACAATCACCAGGACAATTCCGAGGACGACGCACAATGCGGCCGTCGAACGCCGCAGAAGTGGGCTCAACGAAATGGACTCGTGAACTTCGTGCACAGCACCCCCGCCTCGATCGCCGACAACCCCCGCACCGCGGAACGGCACCGGGAACACGACCATCCCATTACTCGCGCTTTTATAACAAACACGTCACGCACAGCTAGGGTCCAAAGTCGTGACAGACAGTGACGTGGCCACGACCGCACCTCCGGCCTTGCCGACCCCTCAGCGATCCAGCGGACCGAACCGAGCACGGATCGTTGCGATTGTCGCATCGATCCTCGGCATAGTTTTGTGCGGATCAGTGCCGTTCCTGCCGATCGAGCAGGACACAGCCGTCGTCAACTGGCCGCAGGCCGGGTCGACGACAAGCGTCGAGGCGCCATTGGTCTCGTACACACCGCTGCGCATGGAGGCATCGATTCCGTGCGCGTCGATCAGTGAGTTGGCCGCCACCGGCGGAACACTCGTCTCGACGGCTCCCCCGGGTGCCGCCGATGCGCGCCGCTACGGCTTTGTTGCCACTGTCTCCCCCGAATCCGCCGACGCTCCCGCTCGGGTCGACGTTGTCCTGCGCGATCAAGTGCTGCTCTCGACACCCGTTGCTGATCTGCAAACTGGATGCGCACTCACGCTCGCCGCCGAGCCGACCCGAACCACCTTCAGCGCCACCGGTTCCGAACCGCGCGTCATCGAGGGCGACAGCCGACCACAGGTAGTCGGCGTCTTCAGCGACCTCGATTCGGCATCAGCCGGTTTGAACGTCTCGATCGAGGCGGACTCTCGCTTCACGTCGAGCCCGTCGGTGATCAAGACTCTCGCCATGATTCTCGGGGCACTCACGGCTGTCGTGTCCCTCTTCGCGCTGCACCGCCTCGACAACCGCGACGGCCGGGGCACACGCAAATTTCTGCCCGCCCGATGGTGGAAGTTCACCGTCCTCGACGGCGTCGTCGTCGGAACTCTGGTGCTCTGGCACTTCATCGGCGCTACCACCACCGATGACGGCTACCAGTTCACGATGGCCAGGGCCTCCGAGCAATCGGGCTACATGTCCAACTATTTCCGGTGGTTCGCGGTCCCCGAGACCCCGTTCGGAACGCCGTACTACAACATCCTCGGACTCCTGGCGCACGTCAGCACTGCAAGCCCCTGGGTTCGTCTGCCTGCTCTGTTGGCAGGCATCATCACCTGGCTCGTCATCAGCCGCGAGGTCGCGCCTCGACTGGGAGCCGCAATTCGCGGAAACCGGCTCGCCCTGTGGACCGGCGCGCTTGTCTTCCTCGCGTTCTGGCTTCCGTTCAACAACGGACTGCGCCCCGAACCGATCGTTGCTCTCGGCGTCCTGCTGACGTGGTCCTCGATCGAACGCGCAGTTGCGACGAGACGACTTCTGCCGGTCGCAGTCGCGATTCTGATCGCCGGATTCACCTTGACCGCCGGGCCTTCCGGCCTCATCTGCTTCGCCGCACTGATCGCCGGAATCCGCCCGATCATGCGCATCATCATCGAACGTGCCCGCACCACCGGTTACATCGCGGCCGTCGGGCCACTGCTAGCTGCCGGACTGTCGATCCTCATCCCCGCGTTCGGCGATCAGAGCCTCGCCGCCGTCATCGAGATGCAACGCGTCCACTCGATCTCACCGAACCAGCCCTGGTTCGACGAGTACCTCCGCTACCAATACCTCTTCAACATCTCTGTCGACGGTTCTCTGACTCGCAGATTCGGTGTGTTCGTCATGGTTCTGTGCCTTGGCGTCTGCACCGCGATGATGCTGCGCAAGGGCGGCCGGATTCCCGGTTTGGCCGCCGGTCCGTCACGCCGCGTCGTGGGGCTGACGATCGGCGCACTGCCACTGCTGATGTTCTCGCCGACCAAGTGGACGCACCACTTCGGAATCTTTGCCGGACTCACCGCCGTTCTGGCGATGATGACGGCGGTCGCCGTGGGAACAAAACTCCTGCGCTCGCCGCGCAATCGGGCCCTCTTCGCGGCGGCCGTACTGTTTCTCCTGGCTGTCGCATTCACCGGCAGCAACAGCTATTACTACGTGTCCAGCTACAGCGTTCCGTGGTGGGACAAGCCGGTGTCGATCAGCGGACTCGGCGCGAGCACCGTCCTCCTCGGGCTGACGGTGCTGATGCTCGGCGTCGCCGCGTGGTACTTCTTCCGTGAGCCGTACACCGCCGGGAAGGAACCGTCCGCGAAGCACGCTCGACTGCTTGCCATTTCGCCACTGACGATTGCCGCAGGTGCCATGGTCCTCTTCGAGGTGCTGTCCATGGCCAAGGGCGCGATCACCCAGTACCCGGCCTATTCGGTGGGCCGCGCAAACGTCGACGCCGTTCTCGGCCAACACTGCGGACTCGCCAACGACGTTCTGCTCGAGACCGATCCGAACGCCTCGATGCTGACGCCCCTCTCGGGCAGCGTCGCCACAGCACTCTCCGCCGGTGGGGCTACGGGATTCGATCCGAATGGCGTCGCCTCCGACCTTCGAGCAGACAAGGAAGCCACGGCTACCGGCGGCGCGAACACCGTCGACACCTCCGAGGACACCGCCGGTAACTCGGCCGGAACCGGCGGTGGCGCCGGACAGACCGGAGTCAACGGTAGTTCGGTCGCGTTGCCGTTCGGTCTCGACCCGGCGACAACACCCGTCATGGGTAGTTACGGTCAGCCCTCCCCCGGCACTCTGACCAGCGACTGGTACCAACTCCCCGACGTGGGCGAGAACGCCACACGCGGAGACATCATCTCGATTGCAACCGCTGGTCGTGTTCGGTCGGTCGACAAGGACGGAATCGTCACCTACGGCCAGAACATCGAGGTCGAATACGGAACAGCGCGTGGCGTCGACGATGCCGAAACAGACGCTGTGGAAACACTCGGAAAGATCGCGCCCCTCGACATCGGTCCGGCACCGTCATGGCGGAACCTGCGTGTGCCGCTGGACCAGATTCCCGTCGAAGCCAACAGCATTCGACTTGTCGTCAGCGACTACGACAGCAAGCCCGACCAATGGGTGGCCGTCACCCCGCCGCGGGTTCCGAAGACTCAGAAGCTCAACGACGTCGTCGGTTCACAGGCGCCCGTCATGCTGGATTGGGCTGTCGGACTGGCATTCCCGTGCCAACGCCCCTTCGATCATCGGGTCGGTATCGCCGAGGTCCCCGAGTATCGGATCCTTCCCGACCATTCCGGCGCGCTCGTGACCAGCGCATGGCAGGACCACTACGGCGGTGGACCGTTGGGGTGGATCGATCTGCTCCTGACCGCTCAGACCATTCCGTCGTACCTCGACAACGACTGGGCTCGCGACTGGGGTTCGATCGAGAAGTACACACCGATCGATCCGAGTGCAGTGCCTGCCCAGGTCGACGAAGCGACCGTTCAGCGCTCCGGGACGTGGAATCCGGGATCGATGACCATGGTTTTCTGAGCGGAATTTCTGAGCGGCTGGGTCACTGAGTGACACGGTCCAGTCGCGGGCGGATCGGACGAAACGCCTGCGACTGGACACTTGTATGACTTAGTCTCCCAGGCATGGGAGCCCTGTCACGGTCTGTTACGCCTGCACTCATGGCACTGACGTGCCTGCTCGGGGCGCTCGCCTTTCCCACTCGCGCCTCGGCGGAGGTACCGGATGACTTCCTCTGGGGCGTTGCCACCTCCGGATTCCAATCAGAAGGTTCGTCACCGGACAGCAACTGGTCTCGATACTCCGATTCCGGACGAACCCACGACAAAATCGGTGATTCGGTCGACTTCCGGCATCGCTACGCCGAGGACATCGACCGGGCGGCCGATCTGGGATCGAAGGTTTTCCGATTCGGCGTCGAGTGGGCGCGAGTTCAGCCCGCCGCCGGGATCTGGAACGAGACCGAATTCGCGTACTACGACGACGTGGTGGCTCACATCCGCGCGCGGGGCATGACTCCGATGATCACGCTCGACCACTGGGTGTATCCGGGATGGGTTGTCGATCAAGGCGGCTGGACAAATCCGAAGACGGAAGCCGATTGGCTGGTCAACGCAGAGAAGGTAGTCGAGCGGTACTCCGGAATCGGGGCGCTGTGGATCACGATCAACGAGCCGACTGTGTATGTTCAGCGTGAATTGACCTACGGCGGAATCGCACTCACCCAGGCACCGTCGATGTTCGATTCATTGGTCCGAGCCCACCGGGCGATCTACGACCGCATCCATGTTCTCGATCCCGGTGCCCGCGTGAGCAGTAATTTCTCCTTCATTCCCGGCGTGTCCGAGGCGATCGATTCGGTATTCACGGATCGGGTGCGCGACAAGCTCGACTTTCTCGGGATCGACTACTACTACGGTGTGGCCCTGAACAATCCGACTGCCGCGTACGCCGCACTCGACGAGTTCTACAACGTCACACCACAACCCGAAGGCCTGTACGACGCATTGATGCGGTACTCGGACAAGTATCCGGAACTCCCCCTCTACATCGTCGAGAACGGCATGCCTACCGACAACGGAGCGCCGCGCGCCGACGGTTACACACGCGCGAATCACTTACGCGATCACATCTATTGGATGGAACGCGCCCGAGAAGACGGTGCCGACGTGATCGGCTACAACTACTGGTCCATCACCGACAACTACGAATGGGGTTCGTACCGACCTCGATTCGGCCTCTACACGGTCGATGTTCTCGGCGATCCCACTGCGGCGCGAATCCCGACCGACGGCGTCGACACCTACCGCCGGATCATTCACGAGAACGGCGTCGGGGCCGACTACGTGCCCGTCATGGCCCCGGCTTTCTGCTCGCTCGTCGATCCTCCCCGCAGCTGTACGGCTACTCGATGACGGCCGTTTTCCGAAATTCCTCCACACCTCGTCGTTAGGATGTCCCATGCGAACACTGCGAAATATCGCCGGAACTGCCGCTGCCACGGCTGCCCTGATCCTGGTTGCCGGAGGCGCTGCGACAGCAGCCCCCAACCCGGCCGATTCACCCCGCGAGGCGCAGGCACGTGCCTACATCGACGCCCTGGTCTCCCATGACGTTTCCGATGTTCATTTCGCCCCGGATGCGACGCGCGTCGAAGCCGGACTCAAGACGGGGTTCTCCGGACCACAGATGTCCGCCGACCTCGAAAACGGTATCCAATACCGCGTTATCCAGGGCGTACGAGACCTAGAGATGTCGGAAGCCGGGGACATCGTCTCGACCACCTATCTGCTCGACGCGGGAATCGGTGGCACTCGCCTCATGACCGTGGAGATTCGTGAAACCTTCGAAGTCCGTGACGGTCTCATCCACGACGTCGTCGCCGACATCATCCCGGTGTCTGTGTCGTGACGCGCGCCCGATAGCTACTGGGCGGTGCACCCGAAACTCGGGTGCACATCGCTGCGAAGGCAGCCGGCGTCGAGTATCCGAGTTCAGACGCAACGGCTGTCACACTGGCACCGGCAGAGAGTTTCGGGAGCGCGTGAAGAATGCAGGCACGCTGCATCCACGACGACGCGCTCATCCCCGTTTCCGAGATCAGCAAGCGGTGCAGTGTTCGTTCACTGATGTGGAGTTGCTCGGCCCACCGCGTGGGCGAGTCGTGGATCGACGGGCCGGCGAGATACCGCGTGCACAACGCCCGCAATCCCGGGTGCCGAGGCAGCGGAAGTTCCACAGGCAGGGGCGCAAGATCGCGAAGTTCGTGCAGGATCAGCTGAAATACCGCGGCGCCGCGTCCGTGTGCCGGGAAGTCGTCCTCCACGTTCAACTCGACATCCATGTCGACTGCAGCGACGAGCAGCTCACGCAGGAGCGACGATACTGCGACGACTCGGCACCTGACCGGGAACCACGGCGCTGCGGACGGTTCGATGTAGAGGCTTCGCGTGCTGACGCCGTCCATTGTCACGGCATGAGCGACACCGGCGGGAATCATGACCGCATTGGACGGCAGAACCGTCCACTCACCGTCATTGGTTTCGACGTTCATCGCACCGTTCACAGCGAAGAGAAACTGGGCTCGTCGATGTTCGTGGGCGGCCAACACGTGACCGGGTGGGTAGTCGCTTCCGATTGCGAGAACACCGCGAGGTGAGTGATCGACGTCGTTGATCGAGATGTTGCGCACCGGAGGAACCTACCGAGTCCGTGTCTGATTGACAATGGAACGTGGCGAACCTTCGAATGTGCGCCAGCGGAGAAATCGCTACCGTTCATCAAGTGCTTCATTACGCCCTCATCCTTCTCGCTTTCGGCGCCTTGACCGGAGTCACCACCGTTCTGTTCGGATTCGGTGGCGGGTTTGTCACCGTCCCAGTCGTTTACGCTGCATCCACACTTCGGGCGGACGCCATCGATCCGATGCATGTCGCCGTCGCATCCTCGGCGGCAGTGATGGTAGTCAATTCACTCGGTGCCACAATCGCATTCAGGAAGTCAGGACGGCTTCGGGCGGAGTACATCAGACCACTGATCGGCCCCGTCGCAGTCGGAGCAGGCCTCGGAGCGGTTGCGGCAGGTCACGTCGACGACGGCGCCGTCAGGATTCTTTTTGTCCTCTACCTCGTGGTCACAATCCTCGACAGCCTTCTGCGACAAGGGTTTCTGACACCACCTGAACCTCGAGAACATCTTGACCGTCACGGCGTCCGCGCTGTCGGGATAGGCATCGGCGCCGTCGCAAGTTTCCTCGGAGTCGGCGGGAGCGTCATGACGGTTCCGATGATGCGTCGCGGCGGAGTTCCGATGGCCGACGCCGCCGCGAGCGCCAACCCGTTGAGCTTGCCTGTCGCCGTCGTCGCGACTGCAGTGTACGCGGCCTCATCAGGGCACAGCACCGCCTCGGATCTGTCAGCGGGCAGACTCGGCGCAATCGACCTTCTCGCCGTTTGCGCGTTACTGGCCGGCTCTCTACCTGCGATTGCACTGAGCCGGCGAATTGTCGGCGCCATCCCGGACCGGATCCATGCCGCCGCCTACATCGCTCTACTCGCAGTAGTCACGGCGGTGATGATCGCGGCTTAGCGGACGGCGTACCGCAGATAGATGACGCCGCCGTCGAAGGTTTTCTCTTCGAGCAGCTGCAGGTCCAGTCGCCCGCGCGGAAGGGCAGGCAATCCGCCTCCTACGCTGACCGGGCAGACGAACAGTCGGCATTCGTCGACCAGCCCCGCCGCGAATGCACTTGCAGCGATCGTCGGCCCGCCGATCGAGATATCTTGTACCGCTTCGCTCTCGAGCGCACGAACGGCGTCGGCGTCGAAGTCCCGGGAAATCGTTGTGCGCGCCGTCGATACCTCGTTCAGCGTCGTGGAGTACACGATTTTATCGATGCCACCCCAGATCTGAGCGAACTCGACTGTCGCCGCCTCGATTCCGGCAAACTCGTCCGGCACCGAAGAACCTACCGATGCGGAAGTACCTTGAAGGTCCTCGTGTGCCGTTGTCTCCCAGGGAATCATCGTCTCCC
Source organism: Rhodococcus sp. P4_E4 (assembly GCF_056401575.1). Taxonomy (NCBI): domain Bacteria; kingdom Bacillati; phylum Actinomycetota; class Actinomycetes; order Mycobacteriales; family Nocardiaceae; genus Rhodococcus; species Rhodococcus sp. P4_E4. Next base: position 66,794 of record NZ_JBFUJB010000018.1, read on the forward strand.
AGGGAATCATCGTCTCCCAGGGAATCATCGTCTCGTACATCCGGCGCCCGAGCAGGTACGTGCCGACTCCCCTCTCGAGCTCGTTGACGAACGAATGGACCTGCGCGTCGGGAACCGCCCAGTCGAAGTTCCCCTGCTCATCAGCCACATACCCGTCGATCGAGCAGATCGCCGAGTAGATCAGGCTCACCATCGGTCCACGTGCAGCACGTTGTCGACCGGTTCACGGGCGGCGGGTTTGAACGTCTCGCCGGTGAAGTACGCCGTCGGGATAAGCGCCGCCTGATGGAATCCGGCCGGAATACCCAGCAGCTCGGCAACTTCCGCTTCACGCTGCAGGTGCAATGTCGTCCACGCCGTACCGAGTCCACGTGCCCGTGCGGCCAGAGCGTAACTCCACGCGGCCGGGAGTAGAGAACCCCACAGACCGGCCTGGTTCCCCTCCGGCAACGTCTTACCCGCCTTGATGCACGGAATGAGAAGAACCGGCACCTCGCCCATGTGCTCACCGAGCCACGCGACGCTGGTGCCTACTCGCTGTTGGATCGGCGCGCGATCGGGATCATCGGCGAAGAGTTTTGCCGCCGAACCGTGAGAAGCAAGGTACTCGTCGGTGACTTCCTTGTAGATCTGCCCGACTGCTGCACGCAGTGCCGGATCGGTCACCACCATCCACTGCCACCCCTGGCGATTCGAACCGGAGGGCGCCTGCAGGGCGATCTGGAGGCATTCCTTCACCAGGTCCAACGGCACGGGACGGGTCAGATCCAGACGCTTTCGAACGGTCCGCGTTGTGGTCAGTAATTCGTCGGGTGTCAGGTCGAGTACGGGATACGACGTCATCTCCCGATCATTGCACTGTCGCGAGCAGTGAGCAGGACAGTCCGTCTACACTTTTCTGATCCCGTGCGTGCTGGTTGTCGGGAGTATTCCCCGATCAAAGGACTTTCGACATGAGTTGGCACGTCTGGTTGGCGTTCTTCGGAGCAAGTTGGGTGATCAGCCTGTCACCGGGGGCCGGCGCCATTGCGTCGATGTCGTCAGGGCTTGCCTACGGCTTGCGGCGCGGATACTGGAACATCTTCGGGCTGCAGTTGGGATTGCTGCTGCAGATCGGAATTGTCGCGGCCGGGGTCGGTGCAATTCTCGCCAGTTCGACCGTGGCCTTTTCCTTGATCAAGTGGTTCGGTGTGGCATACCTCGTCTACCTGGGAATCAGGCAGTGGCGATCGACGCCTACCGAGGTGGAGACCGACGAGGCAACCGCGAGCAGTTCGGGCCCGATGATGATGCTTCGCGGTTTTCTCGTGAACGCGAGCAACCCGAAGGCCGTCGTTTTCATGCTCGCTGTGCTCCCACAGTTCCTGGACCCGTCGGCACCGCTGCTTCCGCAGTATCTGATCATCGCCGCCACGATGTGCGCAGTCGACGTGATCGTGATGACCGGATACACCGGGCTGGCTGCACGGGTGCTCACCTTGATGCGATCCCCCAAACAGCAGCGAACCACCAATCGAGTGTTCGCCGGCCTGTTCTTCGGAGCCGCCGGCTTCCTCTCGAGCATCGGGCGTGCAGCGGCTTGATCGGTCACACGGCTTGATCGGTCACAGGCCTGCAATCAAGTTGACGACGGACGCCACGATCACCGAACCGAACAGGTACGACAGCAATGCGTGGCCGAGCGCCATCGCGCGCATGTCCGACGACTTCAAGTTGGTGTCGGAAATCGCGAAGCTCATCCCGACCGTGTAGGCCACGTAGGCGAAATCGCTGTACCGCGGCGGTTCTTCCTGATTGAAATCGATTCCGCCGTCGGGGCCCGAGTAGTACAGGCGCGCATAGCCGAGGGCGAACAGCGTGTGGACCGCCAGCCACGAGATCACGACGCTGCCGACTGCAACCGATGCCGCCACGACTTGGTAGTGATGTCCGTCGGGTGCCGCCAAGAGCAGGAACGCGATACCGACCAGGCTCGCGACGGCAGCGCCGAGAATCAGCAGGTGTGCGACGTTGCGAGCCGGTTCTTCCCGCGTTGCGTGGCTCGCGGTGAGCGTCGCATCGAAGGGCCAGACCAGAATCCACGTCCACACCGTGAACACCATCGCCGCGACATCCCAGCCGATCAGGAAAGCGAACCGGGGGTAGCCGACCAACGCCGTGACGACACCTGCAGCGACACCGAGCACCAGACCTGTCGACACTCTCAGCGCTGGCCCGGCACCCAGCTCACTCCGCGGAACCGGGTTGATCGGAAGGTCGTGCGATCGATCGTTCACGGGCTCAGTCAACCACCGTTCGCAATGAGACGGTGGTTACGCCGCAAGGTAATCGAGAAGCAGGTGTCTCAGGCGTTGCACGCACCGACCAATGGCTTGCCGTTGAATTTGTCCAGCACGTACCGCAATCCGACACCGAAGTCCGCTACGGCCGGCGCGAGGTGATTGTTACCGCTCCCCGGATTCACTGCAGGCAGGGTGTCGGTGAACAACGTCGCCTCGGCCCCGCGCGCGCACCAGTCCTGAACCAGGCGCCGGGTTTGCTCGTACGGGATGAAATCGTCGTTGAGCGCGCCGTTGACCAGAATCGGCGAGGCCGGGGTTCGCCGCCCGATGCGTTGTTCCTCGATCACCTGCTGGATCTCCGGTACCGATTCCACCACGTCGGCAAGTGGCCGGCCGTCCGTGGTCCACGACGCCGTCGACTGCTTCCCGTACTTGGTTCGGGAATCGATGAGGCATTGCCCGGCGACGTCGGCGAGCACGGACCGGCCGTAGTCGTTGAGTCGAGATTCGATCGGCTCTCGGGCGGCGGGATATCGGTCGAGGACGCCGTTGATCGTGTAGCCGATCGCGGCCATCAGGCCGGTACCGTCGATATGACGCAGAACGCTTGCCAGGTCTGCCGGGGGCGCGCTCGCGTAACTCCCGACCAGATTCAACTCAGGCGCGTATTCGGGTGCCAGTTCGGTTGCAGCGGCAGTGGCGCCGCCGCCCTGCGAATGGCCCCACAGCGCTATCGGATCGTCCTCTCCTGCCTTCGCCAAGGCTCGGGCAGCGCGTGCACCGTCCAACATCGCGTGGGCTTCCTCGGCGCGATTGACGTAGGTATGGATACCGGGTGTTCCGAGTCCGATGTAGTCGGTGACAAACACGCGAACGCCCTGGGCTAGGAATGCGAAAGCAAATGCGGACTCGTAGTTGACACCGACACTGTCCACACCGGCACCGTAGTTCGACGGATTCCCGGGTTCCGCCAGGCGGAGTTGACCGGCAGTGGGAAACATCCTCGACGGCGCGCACTGATCACCTTGGCCCTGAGTGCCCGGACCGATCACGACCGTCGGGCGCGGGCCCGCGCCTGACCACGGGGCAGCCGGCTCCAGGAACGAGCCCGACACAGCAACATTGGATCCGTGGGTGTCGGTACTCGAATACAGGATCCGGGTCCCGACACCAGGCACTCCGCCAACGGCACCGGCCAGCGGCAGCGGTTCCGTCCGAATCACCGAACCCGGATCACCGACGTCGCCCGGAATCGCGTCGTAGAAGTCGTTCACAGGTTCGGCGTTCGATATCGGTGTGAACAGTAGCGAGGTCGACAACAGCGCCGATACCGCAACGGCCGAAACCTTCAGTGCCGCGAGGACAACCTTCCGGGTGCTCATGGAAATCCAACGTATAGGCCTCAGTCGACGCGCGGACCGGTTTCGATCTGCGGGACTTCAATCGATCGATACCAACTGCTACGCGAGCGGGCCATGCCACTGGCCCCCCGATCGCCTGGTTTCACGGCCAGGACCTGATGAATCGTAAGCCTGTGCGGCTCCTCGAAACCCAGGGCACTGGCAGCGAGATACAGCAACCAGGTACGCACGCGGGGAGCACCGACCTGTAGGACCGATGCGTCCCAGTTCTCGCGAAGGTTCTGTACCCACGCGCGCAGTGTCAAGGCGTAATGCTCGCGCAACGCCTCGCTGTCACGCGTCTCGAAACCTGAAAGTTCCAGCGCATCAATGGTTTTGCTCAGCGGAAGGATCTCACCGTCCGGGAAGATGTACCTGTCGATGAAACTGCGTCCGTCATCGACGTTGTCCGACAAAGACTTCACCGCCGCGATGGCGTGATTGAGCAGACGACCCTGCGGCACGAGCAGGTCGAAGAGTTTTGCCGTGTACACCGGCAAATTGGCCAGGCCCACATGCTCGGACATGCCGATGCTCGAAATCGCGTCGTACGGGCAGTCGTCGACGTCGCGATAGTCCTGCACCCGAATCTCGATACGATCGGCCAAACCCGCGTCGGCAACTCGTCCCTTGGCGTACTCGACCTGCTCGTTGCTCAGTGACACTCCGACGACGTCGACGCCGTAGTTCTGGGCAGCGTGCAGTGCCATCGATCCCCAGCCACAACCGACGTCGAGCAGTCGCATTCCCGGCTTCAGATCGAGCTTGCGGCAAATCAGATCCAGCTTCGCGTACTGAGCAGCTTCGAGGGATTCGACCCCTTCCGGCCAGTACCCGCACGAATAGACCATGCTCGGCCCGAGAAACATTTCGTAGAAGCGGTTCCCGACGTCGTAGTGATGGGAGACCGTGGCCGAATCGCGTGATTTACTGTGCCGCTTGCCTCGCTTACGACGCATCTCGATCGACGGAGGCGATGGCGGTGGACCCACCGCCCCCAAGCCGGCGAAAGTACCGGCGGCGCGCACCAGCGAGCGCAACGGCAACGCCGACAAACGATTCTCACCGAGCCGCGTGACCAGATCCGGGACATCGAGGAGCGCAAAGATATCGCCGTCTACGTCCAGATCGCCGGACACGTATGCCCTCGCCAGTCCCAATTCGTTGGGAGAGTACAGGACTCGGCGTAGGGCACGCCGATTCCGGAAATGTACCCGCGCAGCGGCGTCCGGCGGACCTGCCTCCGAACCGTCCCAACATCGCACGCGAACCGGAAGCGGAACCCCGATCACTTCCTCGAAAACCGTCAAAATTTTGGTCGCGGCACCAGTCACAGATCAACCCCTCCGACAAAAGATGGTTAGCCGATGACAGAAAACTTACGCCCGATTCGCGAATCTTTCGCGCCATTTGTCCGAGTTTTGGGCAGTGTTCATCGCAGTTTCGGTATTCATCGAGGTTTCGGTATTCATAGCGGTGTCAGGGCTCCACCAGCCCGGCGAGGAATTCCACCAGCAGTCTCTTAGTCACCTCACGTGGCAGCGATTCCACTGCCGCGAGGACGGCCGCCATGTCCAAGGGAGAATCAGCAGAACCCCGAGGATCCAGCCCCGCCGACCTCAAAGCTGCCGCGACAGCGTCACTTGGCAACGCAAGAACATCGGCGACGGTGACATCGCCACGTTCGAATGCTCCGGCCAATTCTGCCAGGGCCGGCGGCGCCTCGGCTGCCGCCAAGCCGCGAACGTCGTCGGCACCGAGGACGAGCGCATTGGTCAACTCGCCGAGCACCGACTCGGTCACCGGGGTGACGGTGAGGTGGGTTGTTCGAGGTAATACAGTTCCGTCAGGTTGCGTCGACGCCGGCTGCCCTTGAAGGACGAAGCCGCGGGCACCGACAGCGCTGACCCAGCGATGCGGATCGACTCGACGTTCGAGGGGCACCGAACCATCGGTGGCGACCGCGAACAGCGGCCCCACCGGCGAGCCCACGACGCGAAGCCCGTCGATGCTCTGGACCGTTTCGATCAGCGCACGGGTGGCCCGCTGCGCCCGGGACACCAGTTCGGCGTACCCCGATTGCCCGAGAACTTGCGAAATCGCCCACGCTCCGGCCAGTGCAGCAACGGATTTGGAACCGAGCAGAGTGGGATTGACCACCGGATACCCCGGCCAGTCCGTGAGCCCGAAATACTGCTTGCGATGCAGGTTACGCCCACGGTGCAGCAAGACCGAGACGCCCTTGGGCGAGTATCCGTACTTGTGGAAGTCGACCGACATGCTGGTGACATCGGGCACCTGGAAATCCCAGGGCGGCAGATCACCCCACCACGGCAACGCAAGCCCACCGATGCAGGCGTCGACATGTAGTGGAACCGAATGTGCACGAGCAACTTCCGCGACGTCGGCGATCGGGTCGAGTGCCGCGAACGGGTAATTGGGCGCCGAGACGACGATCAGAACCGTGTCCTTCCGAACTGCCGTCGCAATATCGTGTGCTCCCACGCGCCCCGACGTGGGATCTACGGGTACCAGGATGAGTTCCAGTCCGAGTAGGTGCGCTGCCTTGTGGAAAGCGGCGTGCGCGGTGGTCGGAAGAACCAGCGAACCCTCACCCGGCGGGAGGCCGCGGAAGTCGCGAGCTGCCTTGACGGCCAACACACAACTCTCCGTTCCGCCGCTGGTGACATTTCCGACGACTATGCCTCCGGTGTCTGTGTCTGTATCTGTGTCTGTATCAGCGGCTGGGTCTGAAGCTCCATGGAGGAACTCGCGAGCGAACGCAACCAACTCACGCTCCATCACCGCCGTGGACGGGAACACCGTCGGGTCGAGACCGTTGACCGGCTGAACCAATCGAGCTGCGTCCGCTGCCAACTCGTCGAGGGTTGCGAGACCGCTGTCGTACACGTACGACAGAACCCGGCCTCCGTGCGTCGGGGCGTCCTGCTCACGAAGCGAACGCAGCCGAGTCAAGATGTCGGCCGCCCTCTTCTCGAGGTTCGTGCTCTCGACGATCTTGCCCTGAAGTTCCTCGGCCTGAGTGGAACTCATCGTTCACCTACGTTCTCGTGAGTGGATTCTTGTTCGGTGCGGTAGTTCCGCAGTACGACCAGGCTGATCGCAACCAGGATCGCCGGGACGACCGAGAAGCCAAGGGCTATTCCGGTCAGCGCTGATTCCGGTTGCACGACAGTTTCGCCCGCAGTTTTCGAAACGAAGCCGGTCACCGCGAGTACACCCAAGAACACCGCGGGCCCCAGGGCAAGGCCTGCGGTTTCCGAGGCTGTCCAGATACCACTGAGCGAACCACCACGTTGGCGTCCACCGATTCGCGCGTCGTCCTCGATGACGTCAGGAAGCATCGCCAACGGGAAAACCTGCATGCCGGCATATCCGACGCCGGCAAGGGCGACGGCACCGTAGATCCACGAACCGGCGTTGACAGCCGCAAGGGTCAACAACGCCGTCGCGACGACAAACAGAACCGAGGACACGACGTAACCGCGAAGCTTTCCGTACCGATGCGAGAACCGGTACCACAGCGGCATGACGACGAGAGCTGGTCCGACGAGTGCAACGAACAGACCGGTGAGCGCGCCTTCGCTGCCCATCACATAGGTCGCCAGATATTGCGCACCCGCCAACATCACAGCGGTGGCAAGTGCTTGGAGCACGAAGACGATGACCAGCAATCGGAACGCGCGGGTACGTCGTATCGCGTCGAACCCGTCCCGGTACTGCGAGAGCAACGAGCCGACCGGCGCGTCCGCGTGAGTCACCGTGTGGCGCGCCGCTCCGCGAACTGCCCAGATCATTGCCCCACACATCAGCGCCGACACCCCGATGGCCATGACCAGATAACCGCGTGCTCCGCCCCCGGCAGCGTCGCGAAGTTCCGGTCCACCAGCGCCGATGACCAGAATTGTCAGGGCCAACACCTCAATTCGAACCGATACCAAACGAGTGCGTTCGTGGTAATCGCCGGTCAACTCGGTCGGCAACGCGATATATGGAACCTGAAAGAGGCTGTACGCACTCGCCGCGAGCAGGAAGAAGACGAGCACCCACAACGCCCCGACTCCGGGGCCCGCAGACACGGGGGCTGAGAACGTGAGAATGAAGAGCAACGGCAGTCCCAGAGCGCCTGCAAGCATGAGTGGCACTCGCGTACCAGTTCGATGAGAGCTTCGATCGCTGATCGACCCGATCAGCGGATCGATCAGGACGTCGGCGATTTTCGGGACAATGACTACAAGCGACGCGAGCGCCGCGGCCACGCCGAGCGTATCGGTCAGGTAGTACGCCAGTACCAGACCTGGAAGCACGCCGAATCCACCCGTGCCGACACTTCCCGCTGCGTATCCGGCCACCACACCACGCGAAAGCCTGTCAGGCGATCTACCTTCACGAAGACGTACCGGTTTGTCTGTAGTCACCGTCCACACACTAATGTCACGTCTCCATACCGCGAGGGCAAAAGAATCTCGATGACCAGAAGTCGCTCACTCGGACGGGCCGGGCATGCCAGACTGTGACCCGATTCGCACACGAACGAAAGCCTGAAGACGATGGTTGATCCACTGACAGAGATCTGGCCTCCGTACGGAGTCACGATCACGTGTGGGCGCATCACCTTGGTCCCTGTGCGCGACGACCATTTCCCCGAACTCGCTGCGCTGGTCCGAGCCGGCATTCACCCTGCCGAACAGATGCCGTTTCTCGTCCCCTGGACGGTGGGCACTCCCGAAGAAGTGTCGCGAAGATTCATCCAATACCACTGGTCGGTCCGCGGAGCGATGACCACGGCCGACTGGAAATTCGAAACAGCCATTGTCGTCGACGGAGAAATTGTCGGCTGCCAGGCGTTCGCCGCGACGGACTTTCCCAAAAGTCGTACCGGTGAAACCGGCTCGTGGATCGGGCGCGGGTTCCAAGGCCGGGGCATCGGCACTCTTGCCCGACAGGCAATCTGCGCATTCGCATTCGACTCTTTGGGCGCACGCAGCGTCGTGTCGTCGGCGTTCACGGACAACCCCGCCTCGATTACGGTGTCGACCAAAGTCGGGTACCGCGCCGACGGCACAGTAGAGGAGTTGGCTGCCGACGGCCGAATGACCGTGCGTCGACTCTTCACCCTCAGGCGCGAAGATTTTGTCGCACCGCCGTACCCCGTCGAAGTGACCGGCGCAGACGCGCTCAAGGAGATGCTGGGCATCGACTGAGCGAGCTACACGTGCACAGCGGCAACCGGTAGAACAGACGCATGGAACCCTCCGACATGATGGCCGCAGTCACCTCGTCCATGCGCGACCGTACCGGACGCACTCTCGAAGAATGGGTTGAGGCTGTACGCACGTCGGGGGTCGACCCGCTCGATCAGAACGAAGTCCGCAAGTGGCTGAAAGCAGAGCACGGTGTACCGCAGAACTCGCAGTGGGCAATTGCATTCGAGACAGCCAAACAGTCCGGATGGGTGGAGCCGACCGTCGAGCAATACATCGACCAGCAGTACAGCGGCCCGAAGGTAGCACTGCGACCCATCTTCGATGCAGCCCGACGTCTGATCGAAGAGCTCGGAACCGATGTTCGAGTCGAAGGCCGCGGAACATACACGCCCTTTGTTCGCGCTCGCCAATTTGCTGCCATTAGCTTTTCTGGTGGTCACCGAGAACGAAGTGATCCTGATCGACGGCTGCGTCGGATCCGGAAAACCCCGCAACCGCAGCCAATTCGACCATCTGGACCCCTCTTGGTTCACAGAATTCACCAACACCGGCTTCACCCCGGATGACGTCTCCACCGTCGTCCTCTCACACCTGCACGTCCATCACGTCAGATGGGCCACCCAGCGCGGCTTTGTCAACTTAACTGAACGTGACTGGGGATCAACAGCCTTCAGCCAAGCTGTATTCTGTTGGTGGGAACCCGGTTCAAACGACCGGTACATTTGTGACGTCGTTCCAGGTGGCGAATCGGGTGGTCATTTCGGAGCGGTAATCGCTCGCGGTGAGCTTGTGTCGGCCGGGCCGGAAGTGCGGGGAGATCGCGCTGAATACCGCCAGAAACCGTTGAGCCGCACCGGATGAGCGGAAGCCCGTCATCGCGTGTTCTCGCTGTCTGGTGGGTTGGTGCGAGTTCTCGTCCCGGTTGTTGAGGTACTTCGAGCGCCGATGTTCCACCGATGGCATCAACTCCCGGTGCGCCACAACGTAGCTGGCGAGCTTATCGGTCACCAGCACCCTCGGTACCCGCCCCTGCTTGCGCATCAGCTTGCCGAAGAAGCGTTTCGCAGCCTTCGCGTTGCGTCGTGACTGAACCAGGACGTCGAGGACATTGCCGCTCTGATCGACCGCCCGCCACAGGTACTTCCGGATACCGCCGATCTTGACGAACACCTCGTCCAGGAACCATTTATCGCCGGGTTCGGGAGCACGTCGGCGCAGGCCACGCGCATATTCGGGCCCTAACTTCGCGCACCATGTACGGATCGTCTCGTGCGAGACCACGATGCCGCGGGCGAGCATCACCTCCTCGACGTCTCGCAAGCTCAAGGTGAACCGGTAGTACAGCCACACGCAGTGGGCGACGGTCTCCGCGGGATAGCGGTGTCGTTTGTACGGCGACCGCGTCGAATCCACCCGTGTCTCGTCCCCAAAGCTCATTCGACGATCATCCCTGACTGACGGCCCAGTTAAGTTGACAATGCCCGAGAGACGGCGACAAGCCAATGCGTCATCCGTCCGATCCTGCTTGCCTGCAACGATTACGAACTGTGTCCTACCACCGAAAATTGATTGCCGTGCCGAGACCTCATCTCCTCGACGAGGATGTCGATCGAGGCCATTCTCCGACGACGAAGCGGGTAGATATGCATGCACAGTTTCGCGCTCGAACACTTTCCACGGCAACCAGTCGCAGAGTTCCAGTCCCCGGTTAGGGACGCCTCAGTCCCTCGATCCACCGATTTCCACTGATCTCAGCTCAGGATATTATGTTCCATATCAATGTGTTTCGTCGACCAAAGCCACGACCAACTGGGCGCCATCCGAGGTTGTCCGCTCGCTCACGTCGACACGAGTCACGCTGGTGCGTACTCCGATAAATGATTGAGAAACCCTGTCGAATTGAGGCATCTCGATCACCTCGACAACATTGCCGACGGCGTTAGCAGCGTGTCGCTGCAGATCACCATCAGCAGGACCCGAAACCTTCACTTCGGCCAAATCAACTTGAATGATGGCGTTTCCAGAGACTGACTGCGCCCCTCGTCCGCCGTATGCAATCGCCTCGGAAACCGGGCGCAGGGACCAGGCGATGCGGCCAGCACCTTGAAACTGATCGATAACCTCCTCGCCGACCTCCGATTGGTTGAGATCGATCGACGTCAGTGTCAGCAATGAAGTGTCATCGGGACCGTTCGTGGGCGGGGCGGGAATGGGTTCCCCAGCAACCAACGCCCCTGCTTGCGGCACACCGGCACAACACCGCAGCGAATCCGATGCAGTCGAGGAAGCCGAGGAGATCGGCGGAACTGAAGGTTCACCGCACGACGACAACGCAATGACGGCAACGAAACATCCGGTGTACTTACCAAGCTTCGTACTCGAACGCTATATCAAATTCTCAAACAGATCATCGCCCCAATCCCGTTGGCGCGTCTTCTGTTAACCCTGACGGTCATCGAGGCGCATATTCAACGATACTTGCCCCAAATACAAAACAGGACAGTTTGCTTTGCGTAAATCGTCCAAATCACACCGAAGGTGGAAACATGAGAACAGCGATGCGGTACCTCACAATGACGGCCCTAGCTGCCGCCATGACTATCGGATGGAATGCCCCCGCAGCATCAGCTGCCCCAACCTGTGGCGGAAACACAGTCTGCACGTGGTCGGGCACGAACTACACAGGCTCGTACCGAATGTTCAACCCCAATCCGAACGCCTTCTGCGGAACCACCGTGATCTCCGTCAGCTCCGCAGTCAACGGGTCTGGCAAAGCAATGGATTTCTGGTCGGGACCCAACTGCACCGGGGGGCACACAACCGTCTGGCCAGGCGGGACCAATCCTAACCTAGGGTTCTCCGCCCAATCGGTAGGATGGTGCTCCGTTTGCCGATAAATACAGGGGGCACAACATATTTACGTCACCCAAGTGTAACCAAGACATCCCCGCCGTGCGACACACATTCGTCGATGACCGCCGAGGCGTCAATAGAAATGCAACTACCGAGATCATCGGACGGGTCAGCTGCGTGACCCATGCCAGCGCGGCAAGTTTGCGAACATGACGAAGCGACTAGTGCCGGACCACACCAGCGGCTTCTTCATCTTCTTTGGAAGACTCGTCCATGGTCGACCACAGCGCGTAACCGGCGGACATCCTGCTAGCGCCTTCTGGTCTGTTGCCGTGATGGCAGACCGTGCAGCTGTTCATGAGCTGGTGGTCGACCTCGGGCTCCAGCGGTGGTGGAACTGGTGGTGTCGAGGTTGACTAGTTCCTGCTCCGGCGCGGCAAGTTTTGAAGTTAGCCGAATCTCGATCGATGAATAATTAGGTTGCGATACTTCATGTTTGATCTGAGTGGTCGACAATTTCGCCGGGTCGCCCGATCACACCGATTCGAGTCGATTCATGGGCCAAATACGAACATTCGTGGTTAGACCGTAGAGTCGCCATATCGATTTCGCTGGGCGGGGTTTGCGCGACACCGCCGGCACATAGGGTCGAGGCAGCGCGCGGGTACTTGACGAGTGCTGAGCCCCACCTCATTTACCGTTTGCGGCCCACCCGCTTTACAGCCGCCACGATTTCGGGCGAGCATCCCCGATACCGGATCTCGTCGAAACTCCACATGCGACAGGGAGGATCAAGGCAAAAACCGCACCGGCACAACACGCTTAACGATCGTGTACGTCACTCCATCGTGGACCTGCACTGTCCTGCAGCAAAGGTACCGCGCTGAGATTGTCCAATCCGGCGATGAGGTAACCCGACTCGAATCCAATCGAGTCAGTTGGAGCCCGACCGAAATATGTATGCCCCCAGGGAGGCCTTAGGGGGCACACACTTCGAGTGCCGAGTTACAATTCACCTCAGCGGGGCGAAGGTGCAACTGTGACGAGCGTGTAGCCGATCACCAAGTAAAGCAGCACCGCCTAGTCGAGCGTCAGGGCCGGTGGCGCTGTTCGCCGGGCATAGTCAAGTTAATTGGAGTGCAACAGCTTTCGAGTCCAGCAGGCCATCACACGGAGCAGCCGTTCAGACAGCGCGGGACTTTTCGGCGACCTGATCCCACACCTGAATAGGAGGGCTCTTTCGGTGCAGTGATCGCTGACGTCATCCGATTACGACGCGGGCGAAAGTGCGGGGAGATGCGCCCGAAAGCGGACAGGAATCGTTGCACACCGGTGCTCACCGACGCAGACCAACTGTGAGCGATCCCCCTGTCATCGCTCGCGACCTGATCAGCGAGGGTTTCGAACGACGATGACGAAAGCTTGCCCCAGTAGAGATTCCCGGCGCAGTTCAGCTTGGGATTCAACACTTTTCGACTGTAGACGCCGCAGGTCGGTGAGCACGCCGAGGCGATTCGCGGTGAGCTCGCCGCCGCAACGCACAGGTGGGAACAGCTATTCGGATTTCAACTCGCCGTCGAAGCCCGAGGACCAGTAGCGTCCTCGCAGCGAAAGTTCGAGCAGCATCTCGGTGACCTCTTCCGGGGTCAGCGGCGGTGGGTCGGATTCGAGCCACCATTGCATGACTGCGATCTGTTCTCCCACCCACGCCCGGGAGAGAACTTCGATGTCGATTCGCGGGGTCACTCCGAGCGCTTCCGCCCGCGCGGAGAATATCTGTACCGCTGCGGCACTGCGGTCCTCGATGAATTTTCGCAGCGCCTTACCGTCCCCCTCCCCGCGCAATATCACGCGGTAGACGTCGCGTTCCTCCGCCGCATGTCGAAACATCTCGAGTACCGGCTTGCCGGTGAAGCCGACCGAGGAGGCGGGTACGAGTGGACCGAGTCGCTCGTGCAGGTCCGCGCTCAAATCGGAAACTACCTGCCCGAGCAGGTCATCCTTGTCGGTGTAGTGGCTGTAGAAGGTTGCCCGACCCAGATCCGCGCGGTCTGTGATGTCCTCGACGGTGATCCCTGCATATCCGCGTTCCAGAACCAGGGACACCAGCGCGTCCCGCAGCAATCGTCGGGTACGCCGAACACGTCTGTCTTCTGGAGGCACTGGCTTCCCTTCCTTCGCAACTGTTGTAGGCAGCATAGTCCAACATTGACAGGGCGATTGAATATAGACACACTGTCCAATAACATTCGTGATGTCGAATTTTCTTGGAGAGTTCATGAACCTCGGTACCTATCTCGCCCGAAGCGCCAGTTTCCATCCGGATATCGAAGCCCTTGTCTGCGGCGACGATCGGTGGACATACAGCGAACTCGACACGGCTGCAAACCGTCTCGCGTCCGCTCTCGCACTTGCCGGCGCACGGCCGGGACACATGATCGGCACCTTCGCCGGAAACTGCGGGGAACTCGTCGTGACCGAAATGGCCTTGTGCAAGGGAGGGTTCGTCCGGGTACCGATCAACGCACGACTGGGCACGGACGAACTCGCGCATATCCTCGCCGACGCCGATGTCCGTGTTCTGTTCGTCGACGCCGCCCACGCCGGTATGGCACTGAAAGTCGTCGCCGACGCCGGGCTGAACTGCCAGGTGTTCGACTACAGCACTTCGACTCCCGGCGCGGACAGCTATCACGGACTGCTGGCTACGGGCAGCGAAGACAACGTCGAGATGGACGTCGACATCGACGCCCCAGCAGTTCTCAACTACACCTCCGGGTCCACCGGAAAGCTCAAAGCTGCGATCCAGAGTCAGGGCAACCGCTTGGCCAATCTGCGCAAGCGATTGATGAGTCCTGAAGGCGCCCCGTCAGTGGGCGATCGCTACCTCGCCCCCGGCCCGATCACACACGCATCCGGGATGGTGATGCTCGGAATGTTTGCACGAGGTGCAACCGTCGTGGTTCTTCGGTCCTGGAATACCGAGTCCTTCTTGCGGACCATCGAACGCGAGCGCATCAGCACCACATTGGTAGTCCCGACGATGCTCAACCTGCTGATGGATCATCCGTCGGTTACCGGTATCGATTTGAGTTCGCTGCGCTGCATCGGGGTGGGCGGCGCACCCGTCTCTCCGCAACGACTGCGTGACGCGGTGAAACTGTTCGGTCCCATCGTCATTCAGGGCTACGGACTCGGCGAAACAACGAGCGTCGTCACTGTTTTGACTGCCGACGACATTGTGCGCGGCATCGATTCCGACCCCGACCTTCTTCTCTCGTGCGGACGACCTGCCTACGACACCGATGTCCGCGTGGTCGACGACAACGGTGAACAGGTCGCGGCGGGCATGATCGGCGAGATCGTCGTCAGAGGCCCGGACTGCGTACGTGAGTACTTCCGCGAACCCGAGCTGTCCGCCGAGACGTTCCGGAACGGCTGGGTTCACACGGGCGACGTGGGCTACTTCCGTAAGGACGGCTACCTCTTCATCGTCGACCGCAAGAAGGACATGATCATCTCGGGCGGATTCAACATCTACTGCAGCGAGGTAGAGGCCGCACTCTACGAACATCCGGCCGTTTCCGAAGTCTGCGTCGTCGGAGTCCCCGACCCTAAGTGGGGCGAGGCGGTCAAAGCGATTGTCGTACGTCGGAGTGGAAGTCAGACCACAGCAACTGAATTGATCGACCACTGCGCGACTCGTCTGGCAAGCATGAAGAAGCCACGTTCGGTCGACTTCGCAGATTCGTTGCCTGTCAACCGAAACGGCAAGATCGATCGTCGCGCCGTTCGCGCAACCTATTGGGCCACTGCTGACCGTCACGTCAACTGACAGGAAATAGACATGTCATTCGCTCTCACCCCTACCTACGACGACAATCCCAAACTTCAATCACTCGTCGAGCGTCTGCGCGAGTATCTCGACGGCGAACTCGCCGCGTACGAAGCAGGATTGGGACTCACCCAGGAATCCCACTACACCCGCGAGACGCTCGAGCCAGTATGGAAGCGCAGCCGCGAACTCGGCTTCTACGGCATCCATCTTCCCACCGAACTCGGCGGCCAGAACCTCACCTTTACCGAACTCGCCGCGCTCAAGGAAGAGGTCGGCGCATCGCCGCGGGTCCTCTCTACGTCGGTACTCGGAGACATGGGCGGCCCGCTCCGAGCTGGATCGATCTTCCAATACGCCACCGAACACCAGATGGAAAAGTACTTGCTGCCAGTGCTGCGCGGCGAGAAGGCATGCTGCTTCTCCCTCACCGAGAACGACGCCGGTTCCGACGTTCGCGGCATGCTCACCACCGCAACCCCGGACGGCGCCGGATGGCGCCTGAACGGCCACAAGGTGTTCTCCTCCGCCGGCCCGTTCGCCGATTTCTCGGTCCTGATCGCCAAGATGGCATCCAGCAGCGACGGCGACGGTCCGGATTCGTACTCGGCCTTCCTGGTCGACCTGGACGCTCCTGGCTGCGTCGTGGCCGAAGGTGATGTCCCGATGTCCGGCCAGCACATCGAAGCGGACATCATCCTCGACGACTGCTACGTAGGTCCGGAACAGCTCCTCGGAAATGTCGGCGAGGGCTTGCGGATCGGGCTGGGACGAGTGACGGTCAATCGGCTCCTGCACTGCCCGACCGCGCTCGGCGGAGCCCGCCGAGCGCTGGAATTGTCGTTGGAGTACAGCAAGACTCGCCAGGTGCAGGGCGCTCCTCTTGCGATGTTGCAGTCCATCCAACACAAACTCGCCGACATGGCGACCGATTACTACGCCGCGCGGTCGATGACCTATGACGCACTCGCCGCACTCGACACCGGTGCACGTCCGCGGATCGAAGCCTTCATGTGCAAACTGTTCGTTGCAGAGAAGGCCTTCACCATCGCTGACCATGCAGTTCAGATCCACGGCAAGTCTGGCGTCATACGCGGTTCGGAGATCGAATCGCTGTTTCAACGTCTGCGCATGTTCCGAATCCTCACCGGATCATCAGAGATCCAGAAGAACGGCATCGCCCACCAATTACTCACCACCTGAACATCATTCACCCACATTCGTGTCCAATCCGTGCCCGTCAGGTCGTCTCACGCTCGATGTGACGACCGGGCGGGCACTCGACGTTTCAGAGGCAACCACCGTGATCGAGCACGAACCGGACTACAGATTCAGTCTTGCGAACGAGCGAACATTTCTCGCATGGATCCGAACGGCGTTGGGGTTGCTGGCCGGCGGCGTCGCAGTCGGCCAGTTCTACGTACCCGAAAAGGACGACAACATGCACAGAATGCTCGGAGTCGTGTGCACCGTGGTGGCGTCGGTGATAGCGATCGGCGCGCTCCGGCACTGGAAAGCCACTCAGACCGCGATGCGGCGTGATCATCCCTTACCCAAATCGCCGATGATCCCGCTTCTCGTGGGCGGGGTGTGTCTCGTTGCGGGTCTGAGCGTAGGAATGACCGTGCTGTGACGGACAGCGAGCCTCCTGGATTGCAGCCCGAGCGAACCGTGCTCACCTGGCGACGCACCGCCCTCACCTCGCTGACGGTCACAGTGATCGCCGGCCGTGAGATCGCTCTGGATCCGTCGATCCCAGGGTGGGCACTCTTCGTCGTACTGATGCTCACGACAACCGGCATCGCGGCGGGCATCGTCGTGCGCCGTCGACGCACCGTGCTCGACGCCGAGGATTCGCGCACGTTCCCCCACCTGCTGCTCTCCGTTGTCGCCATGAGTGTTGCGTTTGCCGGGGGATGCGCGGCGGTGAGCGCCTGGTGAGGAACTTAGTCATTCCTGAATCGACGGCGGGAAGATGCGTCGACCACCTCTAGACATCATGTCTATTTATGTATAGTCTCGCCAATATTAATCTATGTGACTCAGTGCACATCATTCTGCGCGCACGCCGAACTTGCGAATAGGCAGCGAGCGCATCCTCCGGAGGAACAATGACCACAGAAATTGCGTCGCCTACCCAGTTTCAGCGCGGTCGGCGAGGAAAGAACCTCGCTCTCCTGACCGGCTCTACGGCAATGGACAACGCCGAGAGCAGCGTGACGTCCGTGATGTTCCCGCTGATGCGCGAGGCAATGGGGCTCTCGTCAGCTGCACTCGGCACGATCGTCGCCGTATCGAAAGCAGTCGGGGTGTTCACCGCAATTCCCTGGGCGTTCCTGGCCCGCCGATATTCTCGCAAGTCGGTACTTGCCGTCTGTTCAGGATTCTGGGGCGCCTGGGTGATCCTGGCCGGCCTGTCCGGCAGCTTCACTCAGTTTCTCGTTCTGTATGCAATCGGTGCTGCAGGTTTCGCCGGAGCCGGCTCGATCGCATTGTCCATACTCGGCGATTTGTACGAAGACGCGCGCCGTGGTCGCGCAACCGGATTGATGTACGGAGGTGTCGCCGTCATCACCGGCGCGACCGCTCCCGTATTCGGACTGTTAGCGCGCTTCGAAGACGGGTGGCGCTACGGCTACATCATCACCGGCGCGATCTGCATCATCATCGGGGTGCTGATCCTGATTTTCCTCGACGATCCTGAATCCTCCGATACACACCCGCAGACGACCAGCGAGGATCTCGAGACCAAAACCCGATTCTGGCGTGAAGGTATACGAGAGCTCCTCGCCATCAAGACATACCGATACATTCTGATCCAACGCATCTTCTCCGGCCAGAACGTCATCATGAGCTTCAGTATCGTGTTTCTCGTCGAGGAGCATGGATTTACTACCACTACGGCATCGATCATCGCGCCGCCCTTCGCAATCGGTTACCTCGTGGGCACTTTCGTCGGAGGGCGAGTCAACGATGCCGTCCATGTCATGCGACCGCGCAGCGGACGCATCCTCATGCTGCAGGCCAGCCAACTCGGATTTGCCCTTGCCGCATTAGTCGCTACACAGATCTCCTGGAACAGCATTGGGGCTTACGCCGTCATGTTCGCGATCGTCGGCGTCCTTCAAGGTCAGGTACCTGTGGTCAACCGGCCGATCATCATGGCGGTGGTCCGCCCGGAACTACGAGCACTCGCCTTCGCAGTATCGCTCTCAACCGTCGAAGCACTCGCGTACGCCGGTTACGCCTTCCTCGTCGGAATCCTCGGTGACAGAATGGGATTGCAGGGTGCGCTCTTCATCGTCACCGTCGTCCTGACGACCCTCAACGGGGTCGCTTCGGGCGCCCTGTATCGGCCGTACGCCCGCGACAGCGCGGCCTTGCTGACCGCAGTCACGTCTCTCCACGACCAGAATGCGCATTCCGAGGTCAGGTGATTTCGCCCCCCACCGCACGAAACTCGACAAATCAACTCAGAAGAGGACCTTTGATGACACGAACCATCGCGATGGACGACCTTCGCTGGGCCCGCGGATTCACCGACCCGGCCGACGTACGCCAACAGGCCACGACGATCCGAGAGATGCTACCGACCCGCCGCGTGTGGCGTGGCGACGGACCCACATGGACCCTGCCGACCGACTACACCGACTTGTCCGGCATCCCTCTGAACCTTCCGGATCAACCGGAGCAGTCGTTGTCCGACTTCCTGGCGGGCGCGCACAGCGACGGCATCGCCGTCGTGCATCGCGGCCGCCTCGTGTACGAGAGCTACCTGCACGGATGCAAAGCCCATGAACCGCACCTGAATGCTTCGATGGCGAAGTCCTACGTTGGTTTGATGGCCGCACTCGTCGAAGCACAAGGACTGTTCAGCCGCGACGACGTTGCATCGAAGTTCATTCCCGAGTTGACAGGAACTGCGTTTGGAGACAGTAAGATTCAAGACCTGTTACACATGGGCACCGATGTGACCTACAGTGACCGAAAGTTCTATCGCACCGTCGAAGCCAGCCGATTCTGGGCCGTTGTCGCCCCGAACCTGCGCCCTGCGAATTATCGCGGCCCGGAGACCATCCTCGAGCACCTCGCCACCGCACGAACCGCAGGCCCGACAGGCACCGAATTCCGCTATGAGAATGGCAATGTCGAGACGGTAGGCGAAGTATTGCGCCGCGTGACCGGGACTTCGCTCGCCGAACTTCTTAGCGAACTGGTCTGGTCTCGGATCGGAGCCGAGGAAGATGCGTTCTACATCGTCGACTCGTCCGGAACAGAAATGGCGGCCGGCGGTTTCAGCGCAACCCTTCGAGACGTAGCCAAAGTAGGTGAGATGATCCGCTGTGGCGGCGCCGTTAGCGATCGTCAGGTGATCCCACCCAGCATCGCGCGATCCCTGACCGCAGACGTACCCGCAGGTTATCCCTCGGAAGTCAGAAGCCCGCGCGCACCTGTCGACTCTCCCCCGACGATGAGCTACCACGACTACTGGTGGATCCTCAACGACCCGTTCGGATCGTTTATGGCAAGCGGAATCCACGGCCAGAGACTTTTGATCTCGCGCAACCTGGAATTGGTCGTCGCTCATTTCGGAGCGCACATCCTCTCCCCCGCGACAGGCACCCCGGACTTCGTACCCGCGTTCATTCAGGTCGGCACTCACCTGACGTCGAGCCCGCGTGAGCTGGCCCCCTCCAACCAAACTTCGCAGGCCGAAGAGTAGTAGCCCTAACAATGCTCAACCTCACCCGGAGCGGCACGACGAGTTCAGCGCACTGAACATTATTGAGCCGCAACGACTCCGAACATCCCATGCATACCAGAAACAAAGCGCCGGGCGAAAACCTGACCTATTTGGGCGAACGCATATCATTACACGACCCCACACCAAATCACTCATGCAGAATAGAAATGAGCGTGCAATGCACACCCCCCAGATCGGAATCGTCACCGGCGCAGGCTCAGGACTAGGACGGGCCACCGTCACCCAGCTCCGCCAACTCGGCGCAACAGTCGAAGCATGGGACAAGAACGAACACACGCTCGCCACCCTTCCCACCGACGAACACGTGCGCACCCACGTTGTCGACATCACCGACGAATCTCACGTGAGCACCGCCGCTGCCGAAGCAATCTCCCACCACCAGGGAATCGACTTCGTCGTCAACTGCGCCGGCGCCTATCTCTATACCTCCCTCGAAGAAACAACCACCGAACAGATCCGAAAACTCCACGACCTCAACATCATCGGACCCACCCTCGTCGTGCAAGCCTTCCTACCCGCTCTACGCTCATCACGCGGTTCCATCGTCAATGTCGCCAGCACCGTGGCACTCAAACCCACAGCCAGCAACTCGCACTACGCAGCCTCGAAAGCCGCACTTGCCCAACTCACACGATGCTGGGCCCTCGAACTAGGCCCCGACGGCATACGCGTCAACGCCATCGCGCCAGGCCCCATTCGAACATCACTGTTCCGCAACGCCGGCATGACCGAAGCACAAGAGAACGAGCTCCTCGACACCCGAACAGCCACACTCCCACTTCGACGCGCCGGCACCCCCGAAGAAGCCGCGATCTGGATCGCACGCCTAGCCCTCGAAGACAATTGGACCACCGGGGCGATCATCCCCGTCGACGGAGGCATGTCTCTGTGAACACCGCTATCCGGCGCCCTCGGAACAACCAAGCAAACGTACCCAACGGGATGCACGAAACCGAGTGATTCCCCCACCATCATTGGGGCTTCGGGCAGAGGCCCGACCTCAGTGGAGGGGGACTGTCGCTAGGTCTGTGCCTATCGGGCCGCTGGACGGCTTAACCAACTCACCAGGCATTCGGCAACGACCCCAGCCGACGCCGAGATTCAAGTTTGATCGGGGTATACGTCCCGGCCCACAATTCCTCACCCACGCACAATAAGCCGAGCAGCCACGCGAGGCGGCTACCTGCTGTTCGCCGCTGAATAGGCTCCGCCGCCGGCCCCTATTCCAATCCTGCAGTGGTATGGACTTTTGAGAGGCAGCAGTTGGCTCAAACCCCCTATCACCCAACGCAACCGACCACGCGTAGCGGGAGATCGCCAAAAGATCGAACACCGCGACCTTGGGCACAGCTTCGATCGCCCACATGAATTCGTCTTTACCCTCCTCTGTCCATCTGTGACCATGTGGCAAGTGTGCGGGCATTGGACCGGCACGTGCCGTGGCGTTACGGCACGTCAGCGTTACCAGGTCCTCGGCGGCGATTGCCGTAACCCGAACATTGCGTGACTGGAAAAGAGGCGACACAGGACGAACCTTTCCCTCGGCAATCAGGACGACCCTCACTGTCGTCGGCATGGGCGGCCCGTAACTGACCATGAAATCGAGGTCAGAATAGACGCGTGACCATGTGGATAATCGCAGCCGTAGTTGAGCTCGCCGCGATCGTTGCCCTCGGCGTCCTCCTCGTCGTGTCGAGAAAGAAGCTCAGGGACACACGGAACGCACTCGAACGAATCCGGAGCGACTCGCCTCGACGTCGACGGCGGGGAATCGCCTCACGGGCGCTGCGTGCCCTCTACCCGCGGGCCCAGGACGACGAACTCCTCAGATGGAAGCTCATTCGCTGCTTCCAAAGCTTCAACAACGAGGCGATCAATACGCTGCTGACCGGCATCGAACACAACGATCCGAACCCCGCGATCCGCCAGGAAGCGCATCGCTCCCTGACTGTCCTAGCCGGTCGATCGAAGATGTGAAGCCCGAACGCACTGACGCGACATAGTCCAGAAACTATCCCGGTTCATTGCCGACCTTTGGAAGTGGCATTGATAGATCGAGAACAAAATTGCCGTGGTATCAGCCTAGGGGCGTGTCAACCACAGGCCCCGGCTCGCTCCGTTTCTGCACAGTACACACGGTCGAATACGAGTTACGTTGCCATGCAAACAATCTAGGATTCAGTGACGCCAGCTCCGCCGAGGTCAGGCCGAAGGGTTCTTCTGCCAAACGGTTGACGAGGAATTTCAGCACAAGGCCGCGGCGATGATGTTCGACGTCGGGGGTTCTGGCACACGTCGTAGGCGTCACGTTGCAGCGCATGGACTTC
The DNA here is from genome assembly GCF_056401575.1 of Rhodococcus sp. P4_E4. Lineage (NCBI taxonomy): Bacteria > Bacillati > Actinomycetota > Actinomycetes > Mycobacteriales > Nocardiaceae > Rhodococcus > Rhodococcus sp. P4_E4. The sequence continues at coordinate 89,484 of NZ_JBFUJB010000018.1, forward strand.
CCTGCCTCGGGACGATCCTGCGAGCAGAACATACGATCAACGCAACTGCGATACGACGGCATCAACGACCAGTTCCACGATCACTTCGGCGACACGCTCCCCGAAGCGGCGAAGCCCACTTCGACGAATTGCAGTCACTCGACCCTCTCGCCCAAAGATGCGGCTAGCTGAGAGGAGGTTCGCGCCCGAGTGCGACGAAACAAATGTTGGGCAACCGGCCGCCACGCGCCAAAATCGCCACGACGCGACACCTGCTGGTAGACGAGGGAATTAAGGCGATCCTGTAACGCAACCGCCAGGGAGAAGCGCCGCCCCAATGCTAGGCAGCAGCGTTGTGCGAGCTGCGGTGAGGTTCGCTACGGAAGCGCGATGCGCGGCCGTCCATCTTGCAGGCCTTCCACACCAGGCGCGAGGCACGGTTCATCAGGCCGGTGTCGGTGGCCAGCATGCGGACGTCACCGAAGTAGTTGCGCAGGGTCTGGCGCGACTCGGGCAGATCCCAGAACAGGTCCTTCTTCACGGACTTCGGGATGTCGAACTGCTTCCAGAAGGACTTCGGCGGGATGACGATGGCGTCACAGAGAATGCGCATGACGATCGGGAACAGCAGCGAGAGGACGAACCGGTTCGGGCG